>JAFTUB010000075.1 GCA_017466495.1 Clostridia bacterium | reverse complement strand
GTCGAAATGATGGGTCTGATCGGCGCAGGCAACAATCCCATGGTCGGTATGACCGTTGCGGTTGCTGTTGCGATCGAAGAGGCTAGCAAGTAATCTAATCCGCCCCCCGTCAATTCCCACAGCCCCGTGACGGCGTCACGGGGCTGTCTTTTTTCCCCAAAAGGGGGGACAAATTTTTGCAGAACAACGCCGAAATTTCTTGACAGCTGCATCATTTTATGGTAAAATTGCTTACCGCATGACGGGCAGTTTTCTGCCCATATCCCAATCCGCGATACAAGGAGAACACTCATGAAGAAAATGACCAAAACCTTATCGGTATGGCTGTTGACCGCATTCCTGCTGACCACCATGCTCACCGGATTTGCTCTGCAGGTTTCTGCGACAGATGCCGAGACCACTGTCATGGTCGGCGACACCACGCTGACCGACGGCGACTACCTTGCCAACGGTGCCGATGCCGCCACACAAACCAAACCCACCTCGGGCGGCTATGCCTACTACAATGACGGCGAGCTGACCCTGCACAACTTCACCCTGACCGGAGCGTACGGGATTTTCGCCGAGTACGCACTGACCGTCGTGTTGGAGGGGGAAAGCTTCATCACGACCCACTGGGAAAACGGCATCGAGGGTGACGAAGATCTCACCATCAAGGGCGACGGCTCGCTGTCCATCACCACAAAGGCATTTGACGGCATTGAAGTCGATAACGGCGACCTGACCGTCGAGAGCGGAACCCTGAACATCACCGTTCTGCCGGAAGACGACGGCGGTGTGGGTGACGGCATTGACATGACCGACGGTGACATCATCATCAACGGCGGCAAGATTACCATTGCGGCCACCGACCACGGCATTGAGAGCGACAATTCCATCGAGGACGACGAGCACTTCTTTGCCGTCATCATCAACGGCGGCACTCTGGACATCACCGCCGAGGACGAGGGCATCGACGCCGAGGACCGTCTGGAGATCAACGGCGGTAAGATTACGATTCACGATGCAGATATTGGCCTTGACTGCGGCGGCACCATCGAAATCAACGACGGTATCATCCATATCACCTCCCGGGATGATGCTATGGAGGCATCGAACCGTCTGGAGATCAACGGCGGCAGCATCACTCTGGACGCCGATCAGTGCGGCCTGGATAGTTACGGCTCCCTGGAAATCACCGGCGGCACGCTCTTCATTGAAGCAGAGAACGGCGCAATTTGGGCATATGAGAACCTCACCATCGCACCGAAGCTGATCCGCTTCTTCGGCCGGATCATCGAAGTGAACGGCTGGTACACCGTTGCCGACAGCAACGGGATTCCTGCCAACTCGGTGGACAGCACCAAGTATACCAACGACCTGAACACATCTCTCTGGCTGTCGGTCCTGGTCCGCAAGTACAGCATTCCCCTCCGCATGACCCTCATTGCCGACGAGGGCGGATCCATCGAGGGAGATGAGCTGGCCAAGTACGGCAGACCCGCCACCTACACCTTCACCCCCGACGAGGGCTATACCCTTGTGGATGTGAAAATCAACGGCAAATCGGTAGGCGCTGTCAGCGAATACACCTTCGGAAAACTGCGCACCGCCAAGACCATCGAAGCTATCTTTGCTCCTGTCGCAGCCGAAGAAACGGCCAACGGCTAATCCGAATTTTCCCGCAGACAATCCAAGGGGGTGTCGCGCAAATGAGCGCGACACCCCCTTTTTATTATGCGAAAATTGCCCCTGCCATATGGTAAAAAGCTCTTTCTAAGCCGTTTTCCGCTTTTTCGGAAAAAATAGTGGCAAAAAACGCAAAATAAATCTTTACAGTTCAGCAAATAAAGAGTATAATAGGAGGGCAGGGGAGACAATCCGAATATTTTTCTTCTCCGGCAAGAAAAATTCCAATTCCCCTGCATTTATCCATTCGCCCCTCAAAAACTGCATCCTTTGGGATGGATTGGAGTATTCACCGTGAAAAAACAGAACAAATTTTTGGAGTTTCTGATGATGAACGCGGGTTGCCTTCTTCTGGCAGTGGGGGTCTACTTCTTCAAAATTCCCAACGGCTTCACAACGGGGGGCGTGAGCGGTATGGGAACTGTGTTGGGTAAGATCACCCCCATTTCACCTGCAGCATGGATTTGGATCCTCAACATCGGCCTGCTTTTGCTGGGCTTCCTTTTCCTTGGCCGCCAGACCGGCGCCAAAACCGTCTACTGCAGTATGTTCTACTCTGCACTGACCTACCTGTTTGAGCTGTTCTTCCCGCTCTCGGCGCCCCTGACTGACCAGCCCTTCCTGGAGCTGGCCTATGCCATGCTGCTTACCGCCATCGGCTCCGCCATGATCTTCAACAACGGAGCATCCTCGGGCGGCACCGACATTGCGGCCCTGATCCTCAAGAAGTTCACCTCCCTGGACGTGGGCAAGGCCCTTCTTGTGGTGGACTTTCTGGTGGCCGCTACCTCCTTCATCGTCTTTGACATACGCATCGGTCTCTTCTCGTTCATGGGCCTGTTTGCCAAGGCCTTCATTGTGGACGGGGTCATCGAGAGCTTCAACACCTGCAAGTACTTCATCGTGATCACCACCAAGCGCAAGGAGATTTCGGAGTACATCATGGGCACCCTTCACCACGGCGTAACCGTCAACACGGTGGTGGGGGAGTTCACCGGTGAAGAAAAGAGTATGATCCACACCGTCTGCCGCCGCATGGAGGCCATCCGTCTCCGCAATCGCGTCAGAGAGCTGGATCCCCATTCCTTTATCATCATTACCACCAGCAGCGAGATCATCGGCCGAGGTTTCCGGGGCGTGTGATCGCGCCAGCCCCAACCGAAAGGAGTTTTCCATGAAGGAGTTCATCGCCGCCGCAGAAAAACATACGCAGCTGATGCTGGATACCGAGCGATACATCTGGCAGAACCCCGAGACCGGCTACAAGGAGGTCAAGACCTCCGCGTATATGGCGCAGATCTTCCGGGATCTGGGCTATGAACTGACCATGGCCGAGGGGATCACCGGCTTTTACACCACCCTGGACACCGGCCGTCCCGGTCCTTGCGTGCTGATTCTGGCCGAGCTTGACTCGGTGATCTGTCCCGCCCACCCCGAGGCTGATCCCGAAACGGGAGCTGTCCATTCCTGCGGCCACAACGCCCAGTGCGCCGCCCTGGCCGGCATTGCCGCAGCCTTGAAGGAACCCGGCATTCTTGATCGGCTTTGCGGAAGGATCAAGCTTTGCGCCGTTCCTGCCGAGGAGCTGCTGGAGATCGAGTTCCGCACCGAGCTGAAGCGGGCGGGCAAAATCCGTTACTTCGGCGGAAAAGGCGAGTTCCTCGCCCGGGGCTATTTTGACGATGTGGACATGGCCTTCATGGTGCACACCTCCTCCGCCTTTGCGGTGAAGCAGGGCTCGGTTGGCTGCCTGGCCAAGCGCGTGGTCTACAAGGGCACCGCCGCCCATGCGGGAGGCGCACCCTGGCAGGGCAGAAACGCCCTTTACGCCGCCACCTGCGGTCTGAACGCCGTCAACGCCATCCGGGAAACCTTCAAAGAAAGCGATATCATCCGGGTTCATCCCATCATCACCCACGGCGGGGCAATGGTAAATGCCATCCCCGAGTTCACCGTGCTGGAAAGCTATATCCGGGGCAGGACCTTCGACGCCATCTGCGCCGCCAACCGCAAGGTCAACCAGGCCCTGTGCGGCTCGGCCCTCTCCCTGGACACCAACGTGGAGATCATCGATAACCCCGGCTACGCGCCCCTGATCAACGATCAGCAGCTGCGGGAGCTCACCGCCGAGGCCGCCGCACTGACCGTCCCCGAATATCCCTTTGAGATGATCGAGAGCATCGGCTCGGGCAGCACTGACATGGGCGATCTGAGCTGCGTCATGCCGGTGGTGCACCCCTACGCCGCAGGCGCAGAGGGCAAGTCCCACGGCAGCAATTATCAGATCACTGACCCCGTGGCCGCCTGTGTGGGCAGTGCCAAGCTGCAGCTGGGGATGCTCCTTCTTCTGCTGGGGAACGGCGGAGAGCGGGCAAAGCAGATCATCGACAGCTACGTGCCCCCCTTCAGGAAGGACGACTATCTCGCCTTCATGGACAGCCTCTGCGCCGAGGGCGACCGCATCGAATACTGCGCCGATGGCTCTGCGAAAATTCGCCTGGGCTGAAAAAAAGCTTGAAAACCGAGCAAATCGGTGATATAATGGTGAGCGGAAAGATTTCCGCTCACCAATTTTTATTTGCGAGGATTATGCCATGCTGCTGTTTTACGTCCGCCACGGCGACCCCATTTACAAACCCGACAGCCTCACCGAGCTGGGCCACAGACAGGCCGAAGCCCTGGTGGCACGGATGCGGGTCTGCGCCCCCGAGAAGATCTTCTCCTCCACCTCCACCCGGGCAATGATGACCGCCGAGCCGACGGCACGCGCCCTCGGTCTTGAGATTGAGGCGTTGGACTGGTGTCACGAGACACACGCACACAATGAGCTGTCCTATTATGATCAAAACGGCAAGCGGGCATGGCTCTTCCGCCGGGAGGAACCCCGCCGTCTGCTGGTCTCCCCCGAGGTAAAGCGGCTGGGGGACAAATGGTACACCCATCCCGACCTGGAAAAGTACGCTCCCGGCATCGGGCGGATTCAGCGGGAGACCGATGCCTTCATGCTGAACCTGGGCTACCGACATGACCCCGAGCAGGGGGGCTACCTTGCCGAATCTCCCCGCTACGAGCGGGTGGCGCTGTTCGCCCACGAGGGCTTCGGCGCGGCTTTTCTCAGCTGCCTGCTGGACATTCCCTACCCCATGTTCTGCACCCACTTCGAGATGAGCCACAGCAACATCACCGTCATCGAATTCCGGGACAGCGAGGCACTGATTATCCCCCGCGTTTTGCAGCACTCAAATGACTCCCACCTCGTCACCGCCGACATTCCCACCAATTATCAGAACAGACTCCTCTTCTGATCCCATAAAAAAAGGCACTGCCCCGGGGGCAGTGCCTTTTTGGTTAATCGGCTTAACCGGGCTCGCCGGCGATCCAGCGGCGGCGGACCTCTTCGTAGATCTCGTCGGGGATCCGCTCGATGCCGTGAATATTGTTGGGTACATACTGATCCCCCGCAATGTGGGGATAGGTGCAGAAGGTGTCATTCCGGTATGCATCCCGTTCTGCCACATTGCGCAGGTTGGGAATGTCCAGCGCGCTGCCGCCGTTCACGATGGAACGGTAGCCCAGGATGCCCGGGATGCACATATCCACCGCAGAATACACGTCGATGGAGCGCTCCAGCGCCACTTCATCCCCCAGAATCGAGCGGATGAAGTAATGGGTGGTGTAGAAATCACCGCCGCCGTGGCCGCTTCCCACGCTGTCCGCGATCACGGGATCGGGCTTGTAGGTTTCGTGCTTGCCCCGGCAGTTCTCGTTCTCGCCCTCGATATAAACCGCCAGCTCGCCGCCGCCCATATCCTTCATGCCGCCGCGGTCGCCGCAGAGCTCGAAGTTGGAATGGCGGGCACTCTTGAGGTAGCCGTGAAGGCTCTTGAGGATGGCACCGTTCTCCAGGGTGAGGATCAGCATTCCCGCACAGCCGGCGGGCAGGCCGAGATTCCACATGAAGGGACGGTTGGGGGTCTCCACGCCCACCACCTTTACCGGACGAAGCCCCGTCATGTGCAGAATGGGGCCGATGGAGTGGGTGCAGTAGAAGGTGGAATAAAGCTGATTGCGCCAATGATCCCGCTCGCCGTAGGTGATCTGGGGCCAGATGGAGGCGCAGTCATGGATATACTCGCCCTCGGCATACATGAGCTCGCCGATATCCCCCCGGCGGAATCGCTCCCGCATCTCCCAACGGACAGGGGTGTAGCAGTAATTCTCCGAATAGCTGTAGATCTTCCCGCTGCGTTCCACCGCCTCGATCAGCTCAACCGCCTCTGTCATGGTGGCGCAGGTCCGGCATTCGCTCATGACATGACGGCCGCTGTCCAGCAGACGGATGGCATAGGGGGCGTGCTCGTTGGCATAGTTGGCCAGCACCACCGCATCCATGTCATGGGCAAAAAATTTCTCAAAATCCGTATAGCAGGTCAGACCCTCCAGGCCCGCATCCTGTGCTCTCTTTTTGCATTCGTCCAAAAGGGGCTCGTACTTGTCGCACACCGCCACCAGTTCTGCTTCGCTGCTGCCCAGGATGTGTTTGATCATGGTCTTTCCTCTGCCTGCACCGAAAACGCCGATCTTAATCTTTCCCATGGTTCGTCCCCCATTTTCTCTTAAAATAGGCTGTGCATCCCTGCACGCAGTTTCATCTTATCATGAAAAAAATGCCTTGTCAAGGGCTTCGCGGCAATTCCGGCAAAAGGCAGAAAACTTTGTCCAAATCGCCCATTCCCCGTACTGCCCGCGCCAAAGGCCGCGGTCTTTACAAAAAATTCACAAAAAATTCCGCTTTTCCCCTTTTTATTGTATTAGTGTGATGGTACAATAGTACAAAAGGAGGTGGTTCTGTGGCATGGCATTTTTCCACAGACCGACCGGTGTATGTGCAGCTGGCCGAACGCATTACCCGATCGGTGCTCACCGGTGAATATCAGCCGGGCGAGCAAATCCCCAGCGTCCGACAGCTGGCCATGGAGGCGGCGGTAAATCCCAACACCGTTCAGCACGCCTTCACCGAGCTGGAGGGAAACGGACTCATCGTCCCCCGAGGGACCCTTGGCCGCTTTGTCACCGAAGACAGGGCGGTAATCGAAGCCTGTCGGGAGCAAGCTGCCCGTCAGCTGGTCCGTGACTTCATCGAAAACATCACACAGCTGTCCGTCACCGGACAGCAGGCGATCGCCATGATCGAGGAGGAAAGCCTATGAGCATACTTGTCTGCCGTGATCTGTGCAAGTCCTACCGCCGGGGCGTCCCGGTGCTGGATCACCTGAACCTGGAAATTCCCGAGGGCAAGATTGTGGGTCTGCTGGGCCCCAACGGCTGCGGCAAATCTACCCTGATCAAGCTGGTGGCGGGGCTTCTGCAGCCCAACAGCGGCGAGATTCTGGTGGGGGGGCATCCCGTCGGCCCCGAAAGCTGCGCCATCGTCTCTTACCTGCCCGAGCGCACCTATTTTTCCTCGGGCATGAAGGTGGAGGGATTGATCCGCTTCTTCGCGGATTTTTACGCCGACTTCGACGCCACCCGTGCCCGCAGTCTGCTGTGGGATCTGGGTATCGACCCCACCGCTGACCTCAAGTCCCTCTCCAAGGGCACCAAGGAAAAGGTTCAGCTGATTCTGGTCATGTCCCGCCGTGCGCGGCTCTATCTGCTGGATGAGCCCATCGCCGGCGTTGACCCCGCCGCGCGAGAGTACATCCTCGGCACCATCGTGGGCAACTACGCCGAGGATGCCTCCATCATCATCACCACCCACCTCATTGCCGATGTGGAGCCGGTGCTGGATGAGTTTTTCTTCCTTGGCTACGGCGGCCATATTATTCGGTCCGGCAGCGCCGAGGCGGCGCGGCTGGAATCCGGCCGCTCGCTGGATGAACTGTTCAGGGAGGTGTTCAAATGCTGAAGAAGCTTCTTCGTTACGATATGCGGGCCATGTTCCGCTACTGGTGGATCGCCGCCCTCTCCTGCGTGGTCTTTGCCTGTGCGGGAGGCGGGTGTCTCTCCATCCTTCTCTCGGACAGAGACTATCCCTTCTTTGTCACATCCATGGCGGGCATGGGGGTCGCCCTCCCCATCTTCGGGATGTCGGCCTTCGCCATTCTGTCCTCCATTCTGGTTTTCATCCGCTTCTACCGCAATTTCTTCACCGATGAGGGTTATCTCACCTTCACCCTGCCGGTGGGCCGCCACCAGCTGCTCAATTCCAAGCTCATCTCGGGCACTTCTATGCTGGCCGCCACCATTGCGGTGCTGTTTCCCTCCATCCTGCTGATGCTGGCCATCGGCTTTGGGCCGTATGTCTTCACCCCCGAGTTCTTCCGGGAGATCGGAGAAGCCCTCGCCGCCATGTGGGAAACCGTTGGGGCATGGAGCATCCTCTATGCCGCCGAGCTGATCCTGCTGGGTCTGCTGACCTGCCTCTTTGGGGTACTGAGCATGTCGGTGTGCATCACCCTGGCCTCCCTCTTAGTGAAAAAGGCCAAGGTCATCGTCGCCATCGCCATCTATTACGGTGCCAGCAGCATCCTCTCCTTTGTGATGCAGCTGCTTCAGCTCTTCGGC
>JAFTUB010000074.1 GCA_017466495.1 Clostridia bacterium | reverse complement strand
GCTTCCCCGCCCTGGGGGTCCGCGGCGCGGCCATTGCAACTCTGATCTCCCGCGTCATGGAAACTGCCATTGTGGCGGTGTATGTCTTCTTTATTGACCGCAAGGTGCACCTGAAGGTGGCAGATTTCTTCCATATTGACCGCGAGGTTCTTCGGGACTTTTGCCGAGTGAGTATGCCCGTCATCGGTTCGGGGGCTATGTGGGGTGTGGCACAGACCGCGCAGACTGCCATCCTCGGCCATCTCGGCCAGTCCTCCATTGCGGCCAACAGTGTGGCGGCGACGGTATTCTCTCTGTTTTCGGTGGTGTGCTATGGCTCGGCCAATGCCACGGCCGTGCTGGTGGGCAAAATGGTAGGCGAGGGAAAAGCGCCGGTCATCAAGCCCTACATCCATTCGCTTCAGGCCATGTTTTGTGTGATCGGTGTTTCTTCGGGAACCCTCCTGTTCTTTGGTAAGGAACTGGTGCTGACCTTCTATTCCAGTCTGACCGCCGAAACCTATGCCCTGTCCAAGGCATTCCTGGTGGTATTGGCCATCACCCTGGTGGGTACTTCCTATCAGGTGGCCTGCACCACGGGCATTATCCGCGGCGGCGGAGATACCAAATTTGTGCTGATCCTGGATACGGTGTTCATGTGGGTCATCGTCATTCCGCTGGCATCTTTGGCGGCCTTCGTGCTCCACCTGGATCCCATTATCGTTTTCATCTGCCTCAAGTGTGACCAGATCCTCAAATGCGCGGTGGCCTTCATCCGGGTGAACTGCTGCAAGTACCGCTGGATCAAAAAGATTGACCGCGGTACCGAGGTGGCCGAGGCGTAATCGGTAATTTCTGCCGTTCCATGATGGCATGACTGAAAATATTCAGAGGAGTAACTATGAACCAAAAAATTGCATCTGTTCTGAAGTCTGTTTCCAAGCCCGGCCGTTACAGCGGGGGCGAGTATGGGCAGACCATCAAGGATAAGGAAAAGATCAACTGCCGATGGGCATTTTGCTTCCCCGATACCTATGAGATCGGGATGTCCAATCTCGGTGTGCGCATTCTCTACGGCGCACTCAACCGTGAGGAGGATGTGTGGTGCGAGCGTGTTTACGCTCCCTGGGTGGACATGGAGGAGAAGATGCGGGAGAAGCAGATTCCCCTGTGGGCCCACGAAAGCGGCGACCCGGTGAAGGATTTTGACATTGTTGCCTTCACCCTGCAGTATGAGATGTGCTACACCAATGTCCTGCTGATGTTGGAGCTGGCGGGGATTCCCCTCACTTCGGCGGAGCGGGGCGAGGACGATCCCATCATTATCGGCGGCGGCCCCTGCGCCTACAACGCCGAGCCGGTGGCCGATTTCTTCGATGTCTTCAGCATCGGTGAAGGTGAAGAGGCCTTGGTGGAGTTCGCGCGGCTTTATGTGGAGATGAAGAAGAACGGGACCTACACCCGTGAGGGCTTCCTGCACGCCGCGGCCAAGATTCCCGGCTTCTACGTTCCTTCTCTTTATACTGTAGATTATCACGAGGATGGTACCGTCAAGGCGTACACCCCCGTGTATGACGACATTCCCCAACAGATTACCAAGCGAATCATGCCTGACATGGATAAGGCGTATTTCCCAGAGCAGGTGGTCATGCCCTACATCGAAACGGTGCATGACCGCATTATGCTGGAGGTTTACCGCGGCTGCATCCGCGGCTGCCGCTTCTGCCAGGCGGGGATGATCTATCGCCCTGTGCGGGAGAAGACCCCTGAGGTGCTGGATCACCAGGCCAAGGATCTTTTTGCCTGCACCGGCTATGATGAGATCTCGCTGACTTCTTTGAGCATCAGCGATTATACTCAGCTGGAGGAGCTGACCGACCGCCTGCTGTCCTGGACCGAGGGGGAGACCATCAACCTCGCCCTGCCGTCCCTGCGCGTGGACAGCTTTACCCGGGAGCTGATGGAGCGCATCTCCACCGTGCGTACCGGTTCGCTGACTTTTGCCCCCGAGGCAGGCACCCAGCGCCTGCGGGATGCCATCAACAAAACTGTGCTGGAGGAAGATCTGATGCGGGCGGTGCAGGTAGCTTTCGCCGCCGGCAAGACCCAGGTCAAGCTCTACTTTATGATGGGCCTGCCCACCGAGACCAAGGAGGACCTGGCGGGAATCGCCGATCTTGCCCACAAGGTGGTGGAGATGTACTACGCCAACCCCAACCGCAACAAGGGCAAGCATCCTCAGGTGACCATCAGCGTGGCCTGCTTCATTCCCAAGCCCTTTACTCCCTTCCAGTGGGAGGCACAGGATACCATGGAGATGCTGAAGGAGAAGCAGGAATATCTCAGCTCATGCATCACCAACCGCCATGTCCGCTATCATTACCATGACGCCGGAACTTCCCATGTGGAGGCGGTGCTCGCCCGGGGCGACCGCAAGCTCTGCCGCGTTCTGCTGGAAGCACGCCGCCGCGGCTTCCGCTTTGACGCCTGGGAGGAGCACTTTGACTATGCCCGATGGCTGGAGCTCTTCGCCGACTGTGGTATCGATCCCGCCTTCTATGCCAACCGCGCCTGGGGCACCGATGAGATTCTACCCTGGGAGATCATTGACTGCGGTGTGAAGAAGGAATTCTTCCTGCGTGAACGGGCAAAGGCTTATGCCAGCACCACCACGCCCAACTGCCGTCAGGCCTGCTCGGGCTGCGGCGCAAATCAGCTCGGAGGTGAACGCACATGCTGTCCAAAATGCAAGAACTGATGCCCATTGATCCTCCCCGTACGGTGCGAATCCGCTTCCGCAAGGTGGGAAAGCTGCAGTATATCTCCCACCTGGATCTGCAGCGCACGATGCAGCATTGTATCAAGCGCTCGGGAATCCCCGCGTGGTACACCAAGGGCTTCAACCCCCACTATAAGCTGGTGTTTGCACTGCCCCTGTCGGTTGGTGCCGAGAGCGAGTGTGAGCTGCTGGATCTGCGGATCGACCGGGAGATCCCGGATGCCGAAATCCTGAGCCGTTTCAACGAAACGGTAACCGAGGAGCTGCGAGGACTGGATGCCTGGACGCCTACCACCAAATTCAGTGAGATTGCCTGGGCGAAATACAGTGTGACCTTGAACGGCCCCGTTCTCCGGGACGGCGATGCCGAGGCGGCGGTGAAGCTGCTGACCACTTCCCCTTTGATGATGACCAAGCGTTCCAAAAGCGGCGAGCGCGAGGTAGATCTTGTGCCCATGATCCGCGCGGTGAATGCTGAGGGCGGGGCAGGGGAGCTGACCGTTTCGCTGATGCTCAATGCGGCGGGAGCCGATTATCTCAATCCCGAGCTGGTGGTGCGCGCTCTGCGCGAGCGGCTGTGGGATGGAGCCGAGGATCCCGACCTGCTGACCTGGCGCATTCTCCGGGAGGAGATCTATTTTGCCGACGGAGAGACCCCCTTCCGCTGATCGGAGGATCGGAAAATCATGTTAACCGCAGGAAGCTGTGCCGTGGGCACAGCTTCCTTTCTTTATCTGAGAGCGGCATCATTCCCGCAGATTCACAATGCACCCTCGGAGTGTTTCTCTGGCAGCGAGATAGTCGGCGGTTTTCCTCTGCTCGAAGTAGACCCGCATCGCGACAAGTGCATCATCTACCCGATCGATTTTCGTGCGGCAGACCGAGAGGGTCACTCTGTCACGGGCCTTCTGCCACTGCAGGTACAGCTTTTCCGCCCGGGGAATGGCAGCAGCGGCGGTCCCGTTGGGAAGGCTGTCCAGGGTGAGAAGCATTTCCTCAGTGAGCCGATCCAGATACACCGCGTTGAGCCAGATGGCAGACAGCATCAGTACGAAAAGCAGCAGGGTGAAGAAAAAACTTTTCATGCGGAGCCCTCCTTGGGCACAAGGAAAATATTGCCCACATCGTCCACCGTCATCAGATACACCTCCGAGGACCTGTGTCCCCGCCGCTTCAGCTCGGCTTCAAGCCATGCATCGTCGTGACCTGTCCCCCGAAGGTTGTATCGGTTGATATAGCCATCGGCAATGAGGATGTGGGCGATGCCGGTTTCCTTGTCTTTCAGCTTCATCTGTTCCAGAGTGGGCTGACGGTATCGCATTTTGGGGACGACGGTCATTTTCCCGTTCTGCTCCAGGATGGCGTACTCAATCTCTTCGATGGATGTACTGCCCTGACGGCGCAGCTCCCCCACCAGCTCGTCCACCGACATCCGGATATGGGCCAACTCCCGCTGATTCAGCTTTCCCTTGTCGATGAGTACGCTGGGCTTGGAGGAAACAAAGTTCTTGATGCGGGGAATCTTGATGAGGATCACTGAAGTGACTACCTCAAAGGTCAGCACGGTAATAATGGGGATGATCGCATGGGAAACGGGAATATCCGTGTTACTGATGGGGCTGGTAGCCAGTTCGGAGAGCATCAGGGTGACGATGAGCTCGGAAACCTCCAGCTCACCGATCTGCCGCTTCCCCATGATCCG
>JAFTUB010000073.1 GCA_017466495.1 Clostridia bacterium | reverse complement strand
TTCATTTCTGCAAATCAGCTCCAACAGTTTCTTATATTCTTTGCAAGAGGATGTATTGTACTCGGTTGGCTCAATGTTTCCGTACCAAAATTCTTCAAGAATTCTCATACCACATCCTCCTTGTAGATCATTTCACGGAGAATGATCTCCTCTGCTCGGTTGCGGATGCTGTTCATAGCTCCAACCCATGCCATCTGATCGTGCTGCTTCATGCACTCTGTCACGCCCTCAGTAGCTTTCATTTGCTCAGAGATAAGTTCAAGGCGGCGCTGTACCTGTTCGTTCAGATCAGCCAGATACGTCCATAGCTTACCGCTAAGGCACAGGTCGTTAAAACGGATGGGATTGTGCTCCTTGATATAATCTCTGTGCATCCGTCCCCACCGACCAATAGGTCTGTTTTCTTCCGTTAAACGAATATCGGGAATATAGTAATCACCACAACAAATATAGTTCAGTTCCTGCATCATATGTACCTCCACAAAAGCATTTTACGGGTAAAAAAAGAAGCGATACTCGGTTATCAAACCAAGTATCGCTAACTTTTGTTTAGCCAACCCCGTCTGACAGATGCCGTAAAATAGTTAAATTTTTGATTTAACTGTTTTACGAGCACCCGCCAATCTGCGGCAGCTTTTTTGCGTGGTGTGCATCTTGGCAAGAGAAAAAGGGAAAGGGCATCCGAACAAGCCATACAGCCAAATTTGGCCTACCGACAATACGTTCAGATACCCTTTGACAACAGTATACGCCTTGCAGACGTAAAAAACCACCCCTTGGACGAAACTGTAACCGAACTGCAACAATTGCTGGGGGTGTGCGGTGCAAAGCCTTTGGGCGGCAGGTGCATTTCTATGAGGATGCCGATGCCGAGCAGGGCGGATATGCAGAGAACGGCGAGATCTATCTCAACACCCGCGCTCCCCAGCAGATGATGGCGCAGTTCTTCACCCACGAGCTGACCCACACGGCGGAGAATGCCGAGGCGTACAATTTGCTGGCGGCCGATATTCGCGGACGTTTGGGAGATTCGCTGGCGGAGATGAAGCAGAGAAAAATCGAGCGGTATGCGCAGAAGGGCACCGCTCTCACCGATGCCGGGGCTGAGGCCGAGGTGATTGCCGACTATGTGGCAAAGAATCTGTTTACCAACGAAGCGGAGATCACACAGCTGGCCAAGCGGAACCGCAATGCGGCTCTGCGGGTATATGACCGCATTCGCGAGTGGTCGGCCAAGGTGAACGGCGACACCGAGAAGGAGTTCCTTCTGCGTGCACAGCGGCTGTATGAGAAGGCCCTGCGGGAGACGCGGGGGACGGCGGGGGAGAGTGAGCGGCAGAATATCATTGAAACATTGCCGGATGGACGAAAGTATGTAAAAGCTGACCGACAGGTGATTATGGGCAATGATCCGGAATCTTGGGGAAAGCAAGTTGAGCTGTACATTTATAATAAAATAAGGCGCGGAGAGGATGTTCCGATACAAACAGATGATGGCGATATAATTTGGCTAACTTCTAATTCAGAGGGAAAGGGGAGCTTTAGAAACTTTGACGAAAAAAACAGTAGTGGACAGAGAAGAATATCGGATAAAATGTATGAAGCTAAGCTGAATGCAGAAACACATATTGATGAATTGATCCAGATATCTGAAAGAGGCGACAAAAATGTTCCCAATAGAAAGCCAAAGCATAAAAAAATGGCAAGAAACGGATGGAACTACAGAACAGCACATTTTGAGGATTTTGATGGTCGTTATTATAAGCTGACTATATCAGTTGCGGATGGTGACTATGGAAAAATAGCTTATAACATTGGAAAAGTAGAAAGAGAAAGCAAACCAAATCATCAAAAGTGGTCCATCGATGAAAATATCGATCATCCGAGTGGCTCAAAGGCCGATGATTTAGCTGCTTTCTCTAATGCAAGTATACCCCAAACTGATCCAAATAGCAACCCTTCCGGTGAAAATGTAACACAGTTGCAACAATCGAAGCGGCAGAATGCGTTTACGGATGAGTCGGATGAGCTGTTTGAGAGACCTGTAAACAATACGCCGATCTTGAGTGCCGAAGAGCTTGCCAAAAGAAACGAGGAGTATATCCGGCAGGACATTCGGGAGCAATTCCAGGCGCGGTCGGACGAGCTTGCGGCAGAGTGGGGCAACAAGACAGGCATGGAGGATCTACCGGCGTTTCTGGCCAGCGAGAGGGAGATCACCGAAGCGGAGATAATCGCGAAGGAAGAGAGCGCGAGGGGGAAAATTGCGTTCTCCGAAGGTGCGGCAGAGTCGGATGCCAATGCTTTTACCCGGGATATGCTCAACGGTATTGCGAAAGATGGATTTGACCGGGCACAGAAGAAGGCGGCAAGCGATATGGGCTTTGCCATGGGCAAGATCACATGGGCCGACAGCAAGGCGTTTGACGAAGCGGCGGGAGAAGGCGTTTGCGCAGGATTTTCCATTGACAGCGGGCAGGGAGATATGGTATAATTTTCTCGGAATATGTCGGAAAATCACAGGAAGAGGAGGCATCGAAATGCGCAGACGGATCTTATGCTGCCTTTTGTTTGTTCTGCTTGTTGTCGGGGCGGCGGTGCCTGCCTTTGCGGCGGGAGAAAAGCTCTCAGCCCTGGTGGAGATCGAACCCCAATATGAGGCGGTTCGCGCCTTTTGGGGCGATCGCGCACCGGCCAAGCTTGACGGCAAGTGGGGACTCATCGATGCCTATGGCGAGACGGTGGTGCCCTTCATTTATAGCTGGATGGGCGCTCCCTCCGACGGCGTGGTGCTGGCTGCGAAGCAAACCGACGGGGGCGATCATCGTCTCTTCCTGGTTTCTGCCGAGAGCGGCGCTGCCCGGAAGCTGACTTATGCCTTCTTTGACGGTCAGCAGGAAACCGACATGACCGCCACTGACGAACAGCTGGCGGTGAGCGGACACCACTTCGTCTGCTACGACGGCGTGATCAATGTCAGAGGGATCGCCTACCTGCGGGACGGCGAGCAAATCCGGCCCCAGGGGCTGGCTGAAGCCCTGGGCGGTGCGGTGGTCACCCACTATGCCATGACCGGCCCTTCGGTGGCGGGTGTGATTCCCATGGCCGCCTATGTGCAGGGAAGTGACGGCGTTACCTATACCCAATGCTTTTACATGAACCATCACGGAGAGATCATCCGGATTTTTCCTGCGGTACTCGCCGGCCTGCAGCTGACGGGGGTGTATGCCCCTCAGGACGGCTTGATTGTTGCGGAAACAACGCGCACCCTGGAAACGGGAACCGAGATCCGCTACGGCCTGATGGATCAGGAGGGGGAATGGATCGTTCTCCCTATCTACACCGACTTCCGCTGGACCCTGGACGGAACCTTCTTCCACGACGGTCTTTGGATCGTGGTGGACGGCGGAAAATACGGTGCCATCGACCGGGAAGGGAACCGCGTGATTCCTTTTGCCTATGATTTCATGGGCGTCTTTTCCGCCGGCCTTTGCGGAGCGTCACGAAACGGAGAGATGTTCTATCTGGACACCGCCGGGCGGTCTTACACCGTAGAAGGCCCCGACGGCGGCGTGGCCGAGTTGGGGGCAGCGTCCACCTTCAACGGGGAGGGAATCGCCTGCGTCTATGACCGCAAGAGCGGCCGGGCCTACTGCATTTCTGCCGAAGCAAAGAACGGAGCGCTTCCTGCCATCAAGGACGGCCCCGAGATTGCCCGGGCGGTTTATTTCCCCGATTATACCGAGGGAGAACCCTGCCTCGGCCTGACCTACGAGCCCGGCGAGCTGATGGCTTACGCCGAGGACGGGAAGTGGGGCTTCCTCCGTTACGGCGAGCTCCTTCACTTCGATGACGTGGCCGAAGACGCCTATTATGCCGAGCCGGTTGATTGGGCGGTGCGGCGGAGCATCACCAACGGCACATCCCCCACTACTTTCTCTCCCGAGAGCGATTGCACCAAGGCGCAGATCATCACCTTCCTGTGGCGGGCGTCCGGATCTCCCACGCCGATCAGCCGCAAGAATCCCTTCCGTGATGTGGCGGAGGGGCAGTATTATACCGATGCGGTGCTCTGGGCCTTGGAGGAGGGGATCGTTCCCGCCGGGGAGCGGTTCGGCCCCAACGATCCCTGCACCCGCGGACAGACGGTAGTCTTCATGTGGCGTTGTGCGGGATCCCCCGAAACCGAGGGCGGGAATGCCTTCTCGGATGTGACTCCGGGCAGCGAGACAGAACGTGCAGTACGCTGGGCGGTGGCACAGGAGATCACCAACGGCACCACCGCCGTGACTTTCTCCCCCTACCGCGTGTGTACCCGCGGACAGATTGTAACTTTCCTTTGGCGAGCCTATGCCAAGTAAACCGAAACCGGCGGCAAAATGTTTGCCGCCGGTTCCTTATTTTCGATAAAATTATTCATATGTTTGTGCTATACTGAAGAAAAAACAGGGAGGGACTGCTATGTTTGACCGGGAACGTGTGCTTTTGCTGGTGAATCCCGCCGCAGGGAAGCTGCGGGCGCGGAACGGGCTGCACGAGATCATTGCCCCCCTTTGTGCCGCAGGGATGCGGGTGACGGTCTACACCACCTCTGCCCGCGGAGAGGCAGCCGAGATGGCCCGCTGCCACGGGAGCGAATTTGACCGCATCATCTGCTGCGGAGGGGACGGCACCCTCAATGAGGTGATTGACGGGATGCTGAACGGCGGTGTGAAGTGCCCCCTGGGGTACATCCCCGCAGGCAGCACCAATGATTTTGCCGCTACCCTTGGGCTTCCTGCTGACCTTGGCGCGGCAGCTCGCCTGCAGGTGGAGGGAACGCCCCATGATCTGGATGTGGGCTGTTTCAACGGCAGCCGCTATTTCAGCTATATTGCCTCCTTCGGTGCATTTACCTCCAGCTCTTACACCGCCCCTCAGTCCGCCAAGAATGCTCTGGGGCACCTTGCCTATGTGCTGGAGGGCATTAAGGATCTGCCCGCTCTGCAGCCCGTGACCCTTTCCGCCGTGACCGGTGACGGACGGCAATTTGAGGGGAGTTTCATCTTTGGCGCGGTGAGCAATTCCACCTCCATCGGGGGGATGGTGAAGCTGGATGCCTCCCTGGTGGATCTGTCCGATGGGCTTTTTGAAATCCTGCTAATCAAAATGCCGCAGAATTTGGGAGAGCTGAACCGCATCCTCTACGCCTTGACCGCCCGGGACTATACTGCTTCTCCGGCGTTTCTGCTGACCCGTGCCCGCAGCCTTACGGTGACCACTGAGGCGCGGCTGCCATGGTCGCTGGATGGGGAATACGAGGCCGGGGATACCCGCGCGGTGATTCGCGCTGTTCCACGTGCGTTGAAGATTGTCACATAAACTTTGCGGCAGAAAAGAGATCCGCCCCTGAGCCTGCAGACTTGGGGGCGGATTTTTTGTTGGTGCAAAGGATTACTTCCTTGTGATTCGGATGACAGCCGTGGGGGTATCTCCCTTCTCGATGGATACGATTTCCAGGGTGTAGCCGAAGTCAGTGCGGTCGTCCAGCAGACCGTTGTGAAAGAATTCGGTATATTCCGCCGCATCGAAACGGTCGCCCGCGGCAAAAAGGTCATTCTTTTGCAGAACGGTGCGCAGATTGTTCGGGTCGGTGAAGGTGTTGTTCCCCCCTGCCTGGATGAGCTCCAGATGGTAAGTACCAATCTCACTGTAAGCGTTGGTCTTGCTGGCCGTGCCGATGGGATAGCGTTCATCTCCCCCTTCATCGGGGATTTCCTTCCCGTCACGGGAAAGTACGCGCCCCTCCATCACGGCATTCACATGATAAAGCCGAACACCCACAGCATCCTTCAGACCGTATGCTTCAGCATCGCTTTCGTTCAGTCCGTGATCGGTGAATAGATCGACCAGAATATATTCTCCAAAGGGGGTGCCGTTGTAATGGCTTTCGGCACCGGGTATTACGATGGCGTCTCCGGTATCGACAAACGCACCGATTTCGATTTCCACATTCTCGCCCTTCTCGAGTCCGGTGATCACCTCGGGGGTAATCCAACCCACTGAGTACTTGGAGTACGGATTCCAGTCGCCTGCATTCTGGGACTGCATATCGAATTTGCCCACGGCATCAACGCCGCTGGAGGTTACATCGTAATAATCAATCAGTCCAAGACTGTGGGCGAACTCATGAATGAAAACCTTGCTGTCGATTCCGGCGGCGGAGAGGTTGGTGTAACAGTTGATGCCGGGCTTCTCTGCCGTGCCTGCGCCCTTTGGCGTGTAGAAATTTCTCGTGTGCGTGCCGACACTCGGGACATTGATAAAGATTACCGAATCAAAGTAGCCGTTCTTGTCCCGGTCAAAGACGGAAAAGTCCATTTTCGGATACATGG
>JAFTUB010000072.1 GCA_017466495.1 Clostridia bacterium | reverse complement strand
TATATTCAAAATCCACGTCAATGCCGGCGTACCTCTTCTGTTCCAGCACGCGGCGGACATTTTCGATGACCTGTGCCTGCAGGGTGGGATCGGAGAGCAGGGTGGCGGCCAGCTCATTGCTGAAGGTGCCGTCCTCGCCCAGCGTTGCCAGCATCATGATGGGGGCGACCCCATAGGTACGGGCCAGCTCGATGAGTTCTTCGTCGTCAATTTCCACCAGGCTGCCGTCGGGACGAAAGCCGTAGGTGAAAAGAGTGAGATAGGTTAAGTAGGGCAGGGTCTTCCGCAGAACATTTCGATCAATATTGGCGTAGGCATAGGCATTGACATCAATGCCGCCATAGGCGGGAGCAGGCAGAGAGATCACCAGCTCCTGTCCGGGGGCAAGGTCAGCTTTGCCGCCCAGCCATGGATTGTTGCGCCAAAGCTGGTTGACCGAAACACCGAAGCGTGCGGCGATTCCATAGAGGGTATCCCCCGCGGCGACGGAATAAACCGCAGTGGGCTGGGACAGCACCAAGGTTTGCCCTACCACCAGGGCACTGGGATCGGCAAGCTCGTTTTCGCGGATGATGCGATCGGGGGATAGACCGTATCGGCGGGCAATGGCGTCGACACTGTCACCGGGGCGGACGGTATAAATGATCATACAAACACCTCGATTCTTTTTTTACAGTTTATGCGGTGTGCGGCAAAGTGGTGCACGGAAAAACTTCTCATCTTATCCGGTGCATATTCCCACGCCCGGTCGGCATACTACCATCATCCGCACAGGGGACGGCTGGTGCGAAATTCCGGGGAAGGTGTCACGTGTGATTCCAACGACGATTCCCCAAGAAAGGAAGCTTTTGTGATTACGAAAGCTATGGAAACGATGATGACAAAACCGCAGATATACCGGGTATCCGGCAGGGAGATCCTGGATTCCAGAGGAAATCCCACCGTGGAGGCAACTGTTTTTCTTACCGATGGAACGGTGGGGGTGGCGAGTGTGCCGTCGGGTGCATCCACGGGCATTTATGAAGCCCATGAAAAGCGGGACGGGGATTCCTCACGTTATGGCGGCCGCGGTGTAAAGGAGGCGGTGCGGGGGATTACCTGTACCGTATCCCCCGGCCTGTCGGGAATGTACGCCTGCGACCAGGCGCAGATCGACCGTACTCTGTGTGAGCTGGACGGGACGGAGAATAAATCCTCTCTCGGCGCCAATGCCATGCTGGCGGTGTCGCTGGCCGCGGCCAGGGCGTCGGCCAACTTCTACGGCCTGCCCATCTTTCGGTATCTGGGCGGGTTGGACGCCTCCCGTCTTCCCGTGCCCATGATGAACATTCTCAACGGAGGCGCTCATGCTTCCAACAATATCGATATCCAGGAGTTTATGATCATGCCCGTGGGAGCCTGCTGCTTTGCCGAGGGCCTTCGCATGGGAGCGGAAATCTACCACACCCTGGGCCGTTTGCTCAAGCGGGAGGGATATGCCACTACCGTAGGCGATGAGGGCGGCTACGCGCCAAACCTGGACAGCGACGAGGCGGCGCTTGACCTGATCTGCCGTGCCATTGAGGAGGCGGGTTATGATCAAAACGGAGTGAAGCTTGCCCTGGATGCCGCCGCCAGCGAGTGGGCGGTGGCCGATGATGAGGGCTGTGTGGCGAGCTACCGTCTGCCCAAGCGGGGACGTGAGATGAGCAGTGACGGGCTCATCGACTACTGGGAGAGTCTGTGGTCGAAGTATCCCATCATTTCCCTGGAGGATGGCCTGGATCAGAGGGATTTCGAGGGCTGGACGAGGCTGACCGATCGGTTGGGTGAGCATATGATGTTGGTGGGGGATGATCTGTTCGTCACCAATACCGCCCGCCTGAGGGAAGGGATCAACCGCGGGGCGGCAAACGCCATCCTGGTCAAGCCCAATCAGATCGGCACCCTCACCGAGACCCTTGATGTGGTCCGCACCGCCGCCGAGGCCGGGTATCGCTTCATTCTCTCCCACCGCTCGGGGGACACCGAGGACACGACCCTGGCCGATCTTGCTGTTGCGTTGAATGCGCCTTTCATTAAGACCGGCGCGCCCTGCCGCAGCGAACGCGTGGCAAAGTACAATCGCCTGCTGCGCATTGAGTCCGCACTTTGCGGTAAGGGTGTCTACGGCAAGGAATAATGTTGTGAGAGAACAGGTAAAAAGGCTCGCCGCGCTGCGGCGGGCCTTTCCATTTTCTCCCGCGCGGAGGGATTCCGGTCTGAATCTTGACAAGTGCATGGTTTTTTGATATAATAAAACAGATAGTCTTTATCGGAGGTGAGGTGCGTGCGGGAGTATTTCCCCGAGATAATCGGCAATGATGGGCTGTGCGCTCGTATCGGGCAGGAAATTGCCCATCACCGCCTGTCCCATGCCTATCTTTTGGTCGGCCCTCCGGGCAGCGGGAAGCATACCTTTGCCCGACAGATTGCGGCCGCATTGGCCTGCGAGTCTGAGGACGGTGCCTTGCCCTGCGGAAAGTGTGCCCCCTGCCGAGCCATTTTGGCTGATCAGGACCCCGATGTGATCACGGTCAGCCGTGGGGATCGGGTGACGCTGGGGGTAGAGCAGCTGCGTGAAATGCTGTCCGATCTCTATGTTGCGCCCAACTGGCACGAGGATAAGGTCTATCTGATTGAGGACGCGGAAACCATGACGTCCCAGGCACAGAATGCTCTGCTCAAAGCTCTGGAGGAACCCCCGCGCCATGTGCGCTTCCTTCTGCTGACGGCGGATGAGGGGGCCATGCTGGAGACCATCCGAAGCCGTGCGCCGATCCTGCGCATGGGTTACATCGCACCCGAACCGATGAAGGCGTATTTGATGCGCTGTGACCGCCGGGGAGCGGCTTTGGCCGAGGAAAACCCGGAGGAGTTTGCATCTATTGCCCTGGCGGCAGACGGATGCATCGGTGCGGCACAGATACTGCTGGATGCAAGGCGGCGGAAACCGGTGATGCAGAAGCGGTCGGCGGCGGAGGAATTTCTTTCCCTGTGCGTATCGCGGCATACGGCACAAGAGGCGCTGGCTGTTCTCGAAGGATTCCCAAAGAAGCGTGAGGAAACCGTGGAACTGCTGGAGCTGATCTCACTTGGGGTTCGGGATCTTTTGGCCCGCAAGCGAGCAGGCGATGCGCGGCTGTGCTTTTTTGCCGATGCAGCAAAGCTTGCGCAGATGACGAGTCAGATCTCCATGTCAGCCCTGTTCCGCTTGGCGGATGCCCTGGCCGACACGATCGCCGCTCTGGAGCGGAATGCCAATCAGCGTCTCGCCCTGCTGACTCTGGCACAGACAATAGGCCTGTTTTGAGTGCCGCAGTCTATATCTGGATATCCACCGAAATTCGAAAGATTGTGAATGAGGTAAAATAGATGAGTGAAGAAATGAAGAAAAATCAAACTCCCGCAGAGAGCGGCACCGCAGAAGGGGCCGGGCGGGAGCATAAAGGGGATCGCCGCCGCGGAAATCGCGGGGGACGCTCCCGCGGTCACGGCGGTCAGCATCGCGGCGGCCGTGATCATCGCGAAAACAAGCCCGAAGCTGCACCGAGTGAGCCCGAGAAAGCCACTGAGACGGCCAAGGAGAGCGAAACTCCCCGTGGAAATTCCGGGGGTGGAAATCGTTCCGGACGGGGCAGGGGGGATCACCGCCGCGGCGGCCGTTCCCGCGGCCGTGACCATCGCCGTCCCGCGCATGAGGCTGAGGTGATCGAGGAGCCCATTCTCACGGAAGAGCCGGTGGTGGTTCCTGCTGAGCCCGAAGAGGAGATCGTCATCCCCGAGGAGCTGCTGGAGTCCGAGCCTGCACTGGTGCAGGCCCCCGAAAATCCGGTTGAGGTGATCGGCGTGCGTTTCAAGGCGGCGGGAAAGGTGTATTATTTCGCTCCCGGCGAGCTGAAACTGCAGAAACACAACTTTGTTATTGTGGAAACCGCACGCGGAACCGAGTTCGGTGAGGTGGCAATGGGCAATAAGATCGTGGACATGAGTCAGATCGTGCCGCCGCTTCGTCCCGCGCTCCGCGTCGCGACCGATGCGGATATTGCCCGCAATGCTGAGAATAAGCAGAAGGAAAAAGAGGCATTCCGCATCTGTTTGGAGAAGATTGCCGAGCATGGGCTGGATATGAAGCTGGTGGATGTGGAATACACCTTTGACCGCAACAAGCTTCTGTTTTACTTTACGTCCGAGGGGCGCGTGGACTTCCGTGAGCTGGTGAAGAACCTGGCATCGGTCTTTCGCACTCGCATTGAGCTGCGGCAGATCGGTATTCGCGACGAGGCCAAGCTGATGGGCGGACTGGGGATCTGCGGACGGCCCCTGTGCTGCTCCAGCTTCCTCTCCGACTTTGTGCAGGTGTCCATCAAGATGGCCAAGGAGCAGAACCTCTCCCTCAATTCTTCCAAAATCTCGGGTGTGTGCGGCCGCTTGATGTGCTGCCTGCGCTATGAAAGCGATACCTACGCCGCCGAGCTTCGCCGCTCCCCTGCGGTGGACGCCCTGGTGCGTACGCCAGACGGCACCGGCGTGGTGACCGAGGTCAATCCCCTGGCGGGTACGGTGAAGGTGCGCTTCCCCGAGAATACACCGCCTCCCAAGACCTTCTCCCGTGACGACGTGAAGGTGATCGGCCGTGCCGGAAAGGGCGGCAGACCTGACGAATATATTGAGGGCGAACAGGAATGAGGCGCGTGTTTTTCGTGGCGGGAATTGTGGTGATCCTGCTGGGAATCATCGGCTTTCTGGCTTTGCTTCTGCAGCCTGTGACCGCCATTTGTGTGGGAATTTCCCTGATCCTGTCAGGGGCGATGATGCTGGTGGTCAGCGATCTGCTCGGCCGCGTGGCTTATCTTGAGGAACAGCTGGAGGTTTATGCGCCTGCTGAAAATGATCCCGACCTGCCCCAGCGGAAGTGCTCCGCCTGCGGAAAAAGCTTCGATTTCGATTATCCCGCCTGCCCCTATTGCGGGAAAAGGGAAAACTGACAAAAAATTTTTCGATTTTTTTGCAAAAAAGGTTTGCATTTTCTCACAAAGCATGATACAATATAGGGGAAATATTTTATGGAGGTGTTTACCCATGGCTTATAAGATTTCTGACGATTGCATCGCTTGCGGCGCTTGCGCTGATGCTTGCCCCGTAAATGCAATTTCTGAGAAGGACGGCAAGTATGTGATCAACGCTGACGAGTGCCTGGACTGCGGCGCTTGCGCTGATGCTTGTCCTGTTGATGCACCCAAGGCTGAATAAGGCCTTTGCGTGTACATACGACGCTGAGCGGAGCAAGATGAGGGAACCCCTCGGCTTGCTCCGCTTTATTTTGGAGGAAAAATGCTGCGTGAGGATGAACGCCTGGATACCGTCAATGAGGCGCTGAAGCTGATTCAGAAAAAGAACGGCCTGACCTACGGCACCGATGCTTTTCTGCTGTCGGCCTACCTCTCTCCCGCCCCCGGCGGGCGTGCGGTGGAGCTGGGATGCGGCACGGGAATCGTTTCCCTGCTGTGCGCCGCGAGGGGGCAGTACGCACACATAGACGCCGTGGAGGTGCAGGCCGATTTTGCCGAGCTTGCCGCCCGTAATGCCAATCTCAACGACTTATCGGACAAGCTGACGGTGCGCTGTGCCGATCTCCGGGACCTTCGGGCCGCCGATTTTGGCGGTGAGGTGGATGCGGTGCTGGCCAATCCCCCCTATATGCGGGCGGATACCGGGAAGCTGAACCGGAGCGATGCCAAAGCCATTGCCCGCCACGAGCTGTTTGGGGGCATCGGGGATTTTTGCGCCGCGGCGGGACGGCTGCTTCGCTGGGGCGGACGGTTTGGCTGCGTATGGCGTCCTGACCGTCTCATTGATCTGCTCACCGCCATGCGGGAACACGGCCTCGAGCCCAAGCGAATGACCGCCGTGCACGGGGATGCATCGGCACCTGCCTCCATGGTGCTGGTGGAGGCCCGTCGGGGCGGCGCGCCGGGGCTGATCTATACCCCGCCTCTCCTGTTGTACCGCGATCCCCCTGCCGTCACCCCGCGGGTGATGACCGAGCAGGCGGCGCGGATCTATGCAACAGGAAGTTTTTCGGAGATTTGATCCCGCTTCGGCGGGGAAGGAGTTTGATCATGTATAAATATTTGCTGTTCGACCTGGACGGGACCCTGTGTGACACCAGCTGCGGGGTACTGCGCTCGGTGCAGTATGCCCTGGGAAAGATGGAACTGCCCGTGCCGGAGACCGAGGCGCTGCGGTGTTTTATTGGTCCTCCTCTGGTGGAGATCTTTGCGGAATTCTGCGGCTTTTCTCCGGAGGAGGCCAAGCGTGCCACCGCCATTTACCGCGAGCGTTATTCGGTGCAGGGGGTGAAGGAGGCCGAGCCTTATGCCGGCATTCCCGAACTGTTGGCTGAGCTGGAAGCGGCGGGAGTGACCATGGCAGTCGCCACCGGAAAGCCTGCGCCCTATTCCCCCGAAATTTTGGAAAGCCACGGTCTGCTCCGCTATTTCAAGACGATTTCCACCCCGGAGATGGACGGGCGGCACAGCGATAAAAAAGAACTGATCACCATTGCCCTGGAGACGCTGGGGGTAACGCCGGCGGAATACGGACAGGTGGCTATGATCGGCGATCGTCATTTTGACATTATTGGTGCCCACGAGGTGGGGGTTACCGCCATAGGCGTCAACTACGGCTTTGCCCCGGCGGGAGAGTTGGAATCGATGGGGGCAGACATCATTGCCGACACTGTGGCCGACCTGCGGGGAATTTTGCTGGGAGGGAAGGCATGAGCAACAAGCGAAGCGGTGAGCCGGAAGAGAAGAATCGGGTAGAGGGGGGAACCCTCTATCTGGTGGCTACACCCATTGGCAACCTGGCCGATTTGAGCGAGCGGGCGATTAAGGTGTTGAGCGAGGTGGACTTTATCGCCGCCGAGGACACCCGCAATTCTATGCGTCTGCTGACTTTTTTGGGGATCAGCAAGCCTATGGTCTCCTATTTTGAACACAATAAGCGGGAGCGGGGCCCTGTGATCGCCGACCGTTTGGCGGCGGGGGAATCCTGCGCCCTGATCACCGACGCGGGAACCCCCGCCATCAGTGACCCCGGGGAAGATTTGGTTGCCCTTTGCGCCCAGCGGGGGATTCCCGTGACCCATATTCCCGGTGCCTGCGCGGCCATTGCGGCCCTTACTCTGTCGGGATTGCCCACGGGACGTTTTGTCTTCGACGGATTCCTTCCTGTGGCAAAGACCGAGCGGCGTGAGCGGCTGACAGAACTGTCGGGGGAAACCCGGACGGTGATTCTGCATGAAGCACCGCACAAGCTTCGCACGACTCTGGGCGACCTGCTGGAGGCGCTGGGGGACCGCCCCATTGCCCTTTGCCGCGAGCTGACCAAGCGCAATGAGGAGATCATGCGCACAACCCTCTCCGGAGCGGTGGAATATTACCGCACCCATGACCCGAGAGGGGAATATGTGCTGGTGTTGGCGGGGGGAGAGAAGCGCTCTGCGCCTGCGGATGAAGCATTTTGGCAGGAGATGTCCCCGGAAGCTCATGTCGCTTACTACGAGGCGCAGGGAGCCGGCCGCATGGAAGCCATGAAAAAGGCTGCCCGCGACCGCGGTATGAGCAAAAGCGCTCTGTACAGCCTGCTTCTCCAGGGAAAAGAGCAGGGAGCGGATTGAGGAACCCGAATTTGATTTGGCCGAGGAAACGATATGCTGAATTTTTCCAGTGACTACACCAACGGTGCACACCCCTATGTGCTGCAGCGTTTGGTGGATACCAACAGCGAGATCCTGACCACCTACGGCAGTGACCGTTATACCGAGTCAGCCAAGGCGAAGATTCGCGAAGCCTGCGGCTGTCCCGAGGCGGATATTTATTTTCTGGCGGGGGGCACCCAGACCAATCTGACGGTGATCTCCGGGATGCTGGGGCTGTGCGCCGGGGTGATTGCCGCTGACACAGGGCATATTGCCCTCCATGAAGCGGGGGCCATCGAGTATACCGGACACAAGGTGATGACCGTTCCTCAGCACGAGGGAAAGATTACTGCCGAAGCCCTGTCCGCTTGTCTTGCGGTCTTTGATGCTGATGAGAACCGCACCCATATGCCCTATCCCGGGATGGTATATATTTCCCATCCTACCGAGTACGGTACCCTGTATTCCCTGGCTGAGCTGGAGGCTTTGTCCGCTATCTGCCGAGTACGGGAGATTCCTCTTTTCCTTGACGGTGCGCGGCTGGGCTACGGTCTTGCATCCCACCGTACCGATGTGACTTTGGCCGATATCGCCCGTCTCTGCGATGTGTTCTACATCGGGGGCACCAAGGTAGGGGCCCTGTGCGGGGAGGCGGTAGTTTTCCCGCAAGGGAATGCCCCCCGTCACTTCTTTACTATGGTCAAGCAGCATGGCGCGCTATTGGCCAAGGGACGGCTGGTGGGAGTACAGTTTGATGCTCTGTTTACCGATGGGCTTTATTTCTCCATCAGCCGCCATGCCATCGAGCTTGCCGAGCAGCTGAAGGCCGTTCTGCGGGAAAAAGGATACCGCTTCTTGATGGAAACTGATACCAACCAGCAGTTTGTGATCCTGGAGAACGGGCAGTATGCCGCTCTCACCGAGAAGGTTGCCCTCAGTTATTGGGAGCCTTACGACGAACATCACACGGTGGTGCGCTTTGCCACCAGCTGGTCCACCACGGAAGAGGATTTGGCAGCCCTTCGGGAAATTCTGTAAATGTCGCTGTATAAAACACCTCCATGCGGGTAAAACTACCTGCACGGAGGTGTTAAACTATGACCACAAAAGAATTATTGTACGTCGAAGATGCCCTGGGCCACGCGCAGTATGTGCTGACCCAATGCAACCAAACCGCATCCCAGCTGCAGGACAGCGAACTGAAAAATCTTGTCCAGCAGATGGCGGACAAGCAGAAGATGCTCTTTACGAGCTTCTATGGCTTGCTGTGAGGGGGTGAGTTGCATGGATGACAAGCAGCTGATGGAAAATCTTCTCCTTTTGGAGAAGGGTGCCTGCGATCTGTTTATGCACGGCGCCATTGAGTCCTCCACCTCTACGGTGAATGCGGCTTTCGACCGCGCTCTCACCGAGTCGCTGGCCCTGCAGGATCAGATCTATACCAAGATGGCGGCGCGAGGCTGGTACGCCCAGGACACCGCCGAGCAGACCAAGCTCAACCAGGTCAAGCAGAAGTATTCGGCACAGCAGGCGTAAAAAGAGCCCCGAAGGGAAAATATCCCTTCGGGGCTCTTTGGTCAGGATGTTATTGGCCGTAGTCGAAGTCTTTGATCCAGCGGACGGCAAGTTCGATCCAATTCTGCAGATGTGGGTTGTTGTGATCGGGTTTGCCGTTGGCGGTTTCTTCGTTGGCACGGGCAAGGCCGTGGGGGCCTTCGGGATAAATGTGGAGCTCAAAGGGAACACCCGCCGCTGTCATGGCCTCAGCCATGAGCAGAGAGTTCTGTACAGGCACAGTTCCGTCGGTGAAGGTGTGCCAGATGAAGGCGGGGCAGGTGTGAGGTCCCACCTGCTTTTCCAGCGAAAAGGCATCCAGCTCGGGCTCGGTGCCATCGGTGGCTCTGCCCAGAAGGTGATCGAAGGACCCACGGTGAGCCACGGCACCGGCGGAGATGACGGGGTAGGAGAGGATCATACCCGTGGGGCGATTGATGCCCTCGGGGGCATCTCCAAGGTAGGGCTTCAGTAGGGGATGATTCCACTGTGTCCCCGCCCAGCCGGCCAAATGTCCGCCTGCCGAGAATCCGCAGGTGTAGACGTAACGGGGATCAACATGGTAGTACTCCGCGTGCTCGCGGATATACTTGATAGCAAGGGATGCCTGGATCAGAGGTGCATAATCCCGAGCGCCCTCGCCCACGGTGTAGCGGAGGATGAAGACATTCAGCCCGGCACCGAGGAAGTACTCGGCAATGGGTTCAGCCTCTCTGTCTGAGAGGAAACGGTAACCGCCGCCGGGGCAGATAACCACGGCACGGCGCAGGGGTGCGTGGCAGTCTCCATGGGCGGTGAAGGCATAGGCGGTGAGGGTAGCGGGAGTGGGGGACAGGGTGACGGATTCGTAAATCATGGCGGTGTTCCTTTCGTGGAATGGATGCCTTCATTGTACCATGATTTTCCCCCGCGGTCAAGTCCCGGAGAAAATAAAGATGGCAGGCCATGCGACCTGCCATTTACTTTATATGCTCGTCTCTCAAGCGCGGGTGATCTTACCCGAGCGCAGACAACGGGAACAAACAGCGACGGTTTTCGGAGTGCCGTCTACCAGAGCCTTAACCTTGCGGATATTGGGCTTCCACATTCTGTTCGTCTTTCTATGCGAGTGAGACACGTTCTGACCGAACACAACGCCCTTACCGCAAATGCTGCATTTTGCCATTTTGACACCTCCTCAATTTGATCGTTCATAGACCGATTAAGCAACAGTATAGATTATAGCATAATCTCTCCCAAATTGCAAGAGATTTTCAAAAAAAACCTGAAATTTTTTGCGGAAAATTTGCATTGATGCGACATCAGCGGAAATAATCCAGGGCGGCGGAAAGACGAGCCGGGGTGGGCGGGGAAACAAGTCCCAGCACACCGCCGTCCGCTGTGGTCAGTGCGGTAACGGCGGGACAGCCGTCGGGGGTGCCTGCGGCATAAGCGGCGATACAGCCAAGCTCGGCCAGCTGATGCCGCCGGGCTGCGGAGAGAACGGGGCAGAGGGGATCACGGTCAAGAATCACTGTTTCGTTCAAGTCAGACGGGATCGGTGCGCTCCAGGGCGATTTTGCCGACACTGGTCGGGAACTGAGGATCCGCTGTCCGCGCAGAGGCGCGGAAGCCACGGGCTCTCCTTCCGGGGAGAAGACCCCACGAGCCAGGCAGGCGGAGAAAGCGCCTCCCCAAACGCAGACAAGACCGTCCTCCGCACGGAAGGTGGAGAGGGCCCGGGCAAAGCGAGGATGCACCAGGAGCGCCTGCATTGCAGTATGGCTGCAGCCCAGGAGAAGGAGGT
>JAFTUB010000071.1 GCA_017466495.1 Clostridia bacterium | reverse complement strand
GCAGATCATGAAGAAGATGACCGAGCTGGTCAAGGAGAACAAGCTCAAGGAAGTCAGCGATTTCCGTGACGAAACCGATATCAACGGCTTTAAACTTACCATCGATATTCGCCGCGGCACCGATCCCGACAAGCTCATGGCCCGCCTTTTCAAGCAGACCCCTCTGGAGGACAGCTTCAAATGCAACTTCAATGTGCTCATTGACTCCGCCCCCCGGCAGATGGGCGTCCGCGAGATCCTCGAGGAATGGATTAAGTTCCGTATCGGCTGTGTCAAGCGTGAGCTAATCTTTGAGCTGGGAAAGAAAAAGGACAAGCTTCACCTTCTCCTGGGCTTGGGCAAGATTTTGCTTGACATCGACAAGGCCATCCGCATCGTGCGGGAGACCGCCAAGGAAGAGGATGTTGTCCCCAACCTCATGGCGGGCTTCAAGATCGACGAAATCCAGGCCGAGTACATCGCCGAGATCAAGCTTCGTTATCTCAACCGAGAGTACATTCTCAACCGGATCAAGGAGATCGAGGATCTGCAGGCGGAGATCGCCGAGTTGGAGGCCATCATCGGCGACGAGCTGAAGCTGAAGGCCGTCATTGTCAAGCAGCTCACCGAGATCAAGAAAAAATACAGCCAGCCCCGCAAGACTCAGCTGATCTACGCCGATGAGGTGGAGGAGCTGGAGGAAGAGGATCTGATCGAAAATTACAACGTCCGACTGATCCTGACCCGGGAGGGCTATTTCAAGAAGATTACCTTCGCGTCTCTCCGCGGGAACGACGAGCAGAAGCTCAAGGACGGCGACGAAGTAGCCTTTTCCATCGACACCGACAACCGCGCAGAGCTGCTGTTCCTCACCGACCGCGCCCAGCTTTACCGCGCCAAAGCATCGGATTTTGATCCCGTCAAGGCATCGGCAATGGGTGACTTCCTCTCTGCCAAGCTTGGCATGGAGGAGGGCGAGAGGCCCATCTTCATGCGGCTGGACAGCGAGGTGCAGGAGGACGAGCATTTCATCTTCATCTTTGCCAACGGCAAGGGGGTCCGTGTTCCCCTCACCGCATATCAGACCAAATCCACCCGCCGCAAGCAAAGCGGCATTTTCTCCACCGCATCCCCCATTGTGGCTGCCTTCTGCACCAAAGATCCGCTGGAGCTTCTGCTGGTTTCTTCGGCTGACCGCGCCATCCAGATCAAGTCCACCCTGATCCCCCTGAAGACCACTAGAACGGCTGCCGGCGTACAGCTGATCAATCTGAAAGCAGGGCAAACCGTTGTCGAGGCTCTGGACAATTTTGCCGGAAAGTTTGACATCCAGGGCTGCCGGAAGCTGAAGATTCCCGCAGCCGGATCCCCTGTCGCGCGCAAAAACACGCCGGGAGAACAGCTGAAACTGGACGAATAACCGTCGTTTGGGGCGAATTTTCCCCGCAAAATGTAAAAAATATCGAAAAAACATTGCAAACTGTCGGTCCGTCATGGTATAATATCCGTGTATGTGTCAACCGCCCGGGCCTTGCCGTGAGGGCGGTTGTACACAGATGATGTGTCCGACCTCCTTTGCAAATTGTCGGATGCCCCCGAAAGGAGCTATCACCCACATGAAAAACAAGATCGGGATCAAATCAATCCTAACCTTGATCGCAGTGGTTCTCACCGCCGCAACGCTGTCTGCCGTTGCAGCCACCGCCGCCTATGACCCGTCTGCCGATGCAGTTGTAATGGTAAGCGGTCTGCTCAAATATACTGAGGAGACCATCAAGCCCGCCATCAACACCGCAATCGCCGAGCAGATCAAACCTGTGCAGGCTGAACTGAGTTCCCTGAAGGACAAGTTGACTGCTGCCGAGAGCAAACTGGCCGAAAGCGAAAAGAAGCTGGCTGACCTGGAGCAAAAACTGGGACAAAGTTCCCCTGCAGCCCCCGTGGTCACACCCTCGACCTGGGAGGTTATCTATCTCACCACAGGCCAGACTCTGCTTGCCACCTCCCCCTGTGCTATCATTCTGCGCGCCGGGGCAGCCGCTGTCGTAAGCCCCTTTGACGGGCATGACGGCTCCAGTCCTCAGGGGCTTTCCGACCTAACCGAAGGCGCGGATATCCTGGCCGGCACCCCCCTGTCTCCCAACCATCACATTCTTGTTCCCCGCGGGAATGACGGCCGCGGTATCCGAATCACCTCGGAAGGCGGTGCCTACATCATGGTGCAGGGAGGATATACCGTTGTCGAATAATTCCTCCCGAAAATCCCGGCGGGACAGCAAGTTCTTTCTTCGCATCGGCGCCATTATCCTGATTGTGCTGATGCTGGGCGGTACGCTGTACTCTGCCTTTGCTTTTTTCTCTTTCAACTCCTCTGCAGCATATGAAGAATACGCCATTCACTCGGCATCCTCGTCCAACACATATCTGACGGTCGGCATCGTTTACGGAAGCGATTCGCCGACCGCCTATCCTATTCGCTCCCCCTCGGGTTTTGTCGTAGGATCGGTATATGCAGATAACGATCAGCGAGTCTTTTCTCCCCTCTTCTCTCTTCCGCAAACTACGCTAACCCCGTCGGTAGACGCCAATGTGGCCAAAAGCCTGGGGGAATATCAAACAACCAACGAATATTTTCAGACCAAAATCGGTGCCTATCATATTCAGCTTGCGGCCGAACTGCCCGCACAAGCCATTTTGGAAATGATTGCTCCTCTCAATCAAAGGCTTTCCGCCATTGGACAGTATGCTTTCCCCGCTTATATCAATGGCATGATGTCTATTCGCGTTGGGGATTTTGCCTCCTATGAGCAAACGCTCAATTCCCTGGCGGTGATCCAACCTTATTTGACCGGTTTCCGGGTGGACATCGTTTCCCCTTCCGCAACCGCCATTTCTCTGATTGATCCCGCCACCGACCACGTCGCCTTTGAATATGACTGTGGAGAAAATTACTACCTCGGCTTAACCCCCGTTCAGACCGGCGGAGCGGAAAAAAATTATCTGCAGACCCCGGCCAACAATCTTTACGAGGGTGTTTTTGCGGTCAAGCGTTATACAACAAGTTCTTTGGATGGCGTGTCGATTTTTAACTTAATCGAACTTGACGACTATGTCGAAGGCGTTCTCCCCTATGAGGTGGGTGTCAACTGGCCGGCAGAAGCGCTCCGTGCTTTTGCCATTGCTACCCGCTCATATGCTCTCGCCTACATCGGCCACCACTACAAAGCCTACGGCTTTGATCTGTGCAGCACCCACCACTGCCAGGCCTACCGCGGACGGATCAATGTCAATGATGCGGTCATGCAGGCAGTCGCCTCTACCGCAGGCGAGGTGCTGAGTTACAACGGCAAGGTCGTGCGCTGTTTCTATTCCTCCTCCAACGGCGGAGAATCCATCCCCCAGAATGCAGCCTGGGGCGGCAGCAATGCTGCTTACACCATCGCACAGAAGACTCCATGGGAGCGTTACAGCGAGCACAGCAGAGCCCTATGGGTCAAGGAAGTATCGCCTTCGGTACTTGCCTCAAACATCGCCGCCAATCTTCGCAAAAATTACGGTTATACTACAGCCATCCAGGGTGATATTGCCTCCATTCAGATCGGTGAATACGCCGCAGATGGTTCAAATTACATCAAAACTCTTTTGATTACCGACGTATACGGCAACACGGAGACCCTCAATACAAGCGAGAAAATTCAGCTCGCCCTGGGGGTCAACTCTGCCAACTTCACCTTCGGGCGGGGGGAACTGAGTTACACTTATCACGAAGTACAGAACATCACGGTATCCGACCGAATCGCGGGTGCCATCACGATTCCCTCACCATCGGGAGAATACACCGTTACCGATTACATCACCGCCGAGAGCCACAGTATCCTCGGGGTTCCCGCCTTCACCGGCGAAGGGACGGTCAACCTGCCCACCGCGCAGCTTCTGCCCGCCTTTACCGGGAACGGACTGCAGATGCTGGACGGGAAAGCAAAGCTGCTGACCAGTATTCCCAGTGAGAAGAGCGACGAGAGCTACACCACCTTCTCCGATCCGGATCCTCTTACCGGATTTGTCACCGCACAAACCGTTCACGGCAACACAGTCATTACCACAGTGCTCAAACCTGTCGTGGAAACTTATACCGCCGCCTCTTCCGGCAATTTTATCTTTGCGGGAAAAGGCTGGGGCCATGGGGTCGGGTTGAGTCAATACGGTACATATGACCTGGTCAAGGCCGGCGCTAAAGCCGAGGCAATTCTTGAGCTCTACTATCCCAAGGTCAAAATCATTGATTACCGTTCGCTTAATTCTTAAGTATCTCCATCTTTCCATG
>JAFTUB010000070.1 GCA_017466495.1 Clostridia bacterium | reverse complement strand
GGATGGTTTCCACCGTATCCTCGGGAATACTGCCCGCGGTGCCCACCACATGGATGCCGTCATAGTGCACGCGGTAAAGGTTCAGGGAACCCTGCAGATCATGTACAGGGGGGCCTGCGAAGAAGTTCACACAGCCGTCCTCCCGGCAGATCTGCTCGGCCATGGTGAAGAGCCCGGCTACGGGAACCATAACGAAAACATCGTCAAAGCCGCCCTCGGACAGGGCGATCAGCTCAGCGGAGGGGTCCGCCATGTCGGCGGTGTTGATGTAGGTCAGCTTGCAGCCTCGGGATGCGGCATATTCCACCGTGCATTTCTGCTCGGCATAAGCCAGTCGCTCGGCGTTAATGTCGGTCACCACGACCTCGCTCACCCCGGCATAACCGATGGCCAGCAGAACTGCGCCGATACCCATGGGGCCTGCACCGCCAAGGATGGCCAGCTTTCCGCCGCGCTTGGCACCGTCGGTACGGGTGTAGGTGGAGTAATCGGTGTGGTAGAAACCCTTGAAGCCGCGCAGAATACAGCCAAGCGGCTCCACCAGTGCGCCCTCGAAATAATTCTCGCCGCGGTAGGGGACAACGCATCCCCGCTCCAGGGCAATGGGGGGAATGAGGGTATAAACGGTATTGCCGCCAAAGGTGGTGTAGGAATAGCCGGGGTCAAAGCCGCTCTCCAGCTTCAGCGCCGGCTGAATGACGATCCTCTGGCCCACCTGCCACTCGTTCTCCAGGCCCTCGCCCACCTCCACGATCTCACCGCACATCTCATGGCCGATGATCACGGGATTTTCCTCAATGCCGTCGGGAACGCGCTTGTGCCGGCTTCCCTGTTTGACAGCCTTATAGGTAGAAGCACACACTGAGTCGGCAACTACCCGCATCAGCAGCTCGCCCTTCCCTGTCTTGGGCAGCTCAATCTCACTGATCCGAACATCCATTTCACCGTGCAGTCTGACTGCTGTTGTTTTCATCTCTGTTCTCCTTTTTCAATGAATGGTTGACAAACGAAAAAATCTATACTATAATCTAATCATAAATTAATCAAAAAGTCAATATTTTTTGCGTTTTTCGAAAAATAATCATTTTTTTACGCAGAAACAATCATCAATCATCACACCAAATCACCGAGGAGGGAATGCAAATGCTGATCGGCGAACGGCAGCGCAGAATCATCGAGGAGTTGAAACGCGATCCCGACATTGGGGTCAAGGCACTGGCCGCAAAGCTGTATGTCAGTGAGCCCACCATCCGGCGTGATCTCACCGCACTGCATAACCGGGGCATCATCACCAAAATGTACGGCGGCGCCATGCTGAATCTGTCCACCGCCTTCTCCGAGACCCCCTTTTCTCTGCGTGTTGCCGAAAAGAGCGACACCAAGCTGGAGATCGCCCGCCGCGCTGCCGCCCGGATCGAGGACGGTATGACCGTCATGCTGGACGGCTCCACCAGCGCCTACCACCTGGTACCTCATTTAGCGCAGCACAAAAATCTGACCGTCATCACCAGCGGTGCCAAAACGGCGGTGATGCTGGCTGAAGCAAACATCAGAACCTTCTGCACCGGCGGACAGATGATCATTCACTCCTACTCCTATGTGGGAGAACAGGCAGAAGCTTTTGTGCGGAACTTCAATGCGGATATTCTGTTTTTCTCCTGCCGGGGGCTGGATCTTGATGGCCGCATGACCGACAACGCCATTGAAGAAGCCAATCTGCGCAAAGTGATGTTCACCTGCGCGGCACAAAAGGTTCTGCTCTGCGACAGCGGTAAAATCGGGAAGTGCTGTCTCTACAACATGGGCACCGTCAGCGAAATTGATGCTATCGTCTCCGATGCCGCACTTCCGTTTTCTATTATGGAAAATCTCAACAAAACTGAGGGGACACACCTTCCCTCTCCCCGGTAAAAACACGCAAATTTATCAACTAAAGACGCAAAAATGCCCCAAGCCGTTGACAAAGAAAAAAAGCAGAGGTATAATAATTGTGTATGCGGCAAGCACACCGCCGTCCATGTAATTCCAAAAAGAGGAGAAGGGTATTTATGGATCTCAACAAAATTTTAGCCGATATGAAAGATTGCCCCTGCGGCAAGGTACATACGTTTGCCACCAAGCTGGTGGACATCAGCTCCGGGCTGACCGCGCGCACCGGTAAGATTCTGTCCGATGCGGGTTTCCCCAAGAATATTCTCATGGTCACCGATGAAAACGCCCTGGCCGCCTCGGCCGGTCTGCTGGAGAGCCTCACCGAGGCCGGCTTCTCCCTCAAGAAGCTGATCTACCCCGATATGAAGTATGCCCGCATGGAGTCGGTCAACGAAGTTGCCGCTCTCTGCCACGATGTAGACGGTGTGCTGTCGGTGGGTACCGGCTCGGTCAACGATATCTGCCGCGTGGCTTCCTTCCGGGCAGGCAAGCGTTTCGCCATCTTCGCCACCGCTCCCTCCATGGACGGCTTTGCTTCCGACTCGGCTCCCATCATCGAGAACAACTTCAAGAACAGCATCTTTGTTGAGCAGCCCGAGATCATTCTCGCCGATACCAAGATCCTGGCCGCCGCTCCTGTGGAGCTGAAGGCTGCAGGCTTCGGCGACATCATTGCCAAGTACATCGGCATCCTGGATTGGAAGATCTCCAACATCCTCATCGGTGAATACTACTGCGATGCCATCGCCGATCTCACCCTGAAGGCAGTGGAGAAGGTCGTGGCCATGGGTGAGCACGTCACCGATGCCAACGAAGAAGCTGCAGGCTCCATCATGGAAGCCCTGATCTTCACCGGCCTTGCCATGAAGCTGGCCGGCACCTCCCGTCCCGCTTCGGGTGCCGAGCACGTGGTCTCCCACTTCTGGGAGTGCAACAAGCTCCTGCAGGGAATCTGGCCCGAGTTCCACGGCAAGAAGGTAGGCGTTGCCACCGTGCTCATCAACCGCATCTACCGCAACATTGCCGAGCGGGTTATCGAAATCGATCCCATTCCCGATCCCACCGACTGGGATGAGGTCAAGGCCGTCTTTGGCGAGAAGATGGTGGACGAGATGATGAAGGTCAACACCCCCACCATTACCGACAAGGTCGATCCCGCCCGCCTCAAGGAGAAGTGGCCCGAGATCCGTCAGCTGATCCTCACCCTCCTCCCCACCGACGAGGATATGGTACGCATGATGAAGACCGCCGGTGCTGCTATCGAGCCCGCCGAGGTTCACGTGGACGAAAGATGCTGGAGCTCGGCCTCCGCTACCACAGCTATATGCGCTACCGCGTTCTGCTCACTCGCCTGATGGGCATGATGCAGATCAATATTATGGATTATCTCCACTGATCGTTCGGTGTGGGTGCCGCGGAAACCACGGCACCCACACCTTTTTTCTTTTCCGCCAAAAATTCACAGGCAGTTCATAAACCTTTGGTATACTAAGGAAAATCTATGTTCATTTTTCGAAAGGGTCAACTATGGTTTTTTCCAGCCTTGAGTTTCTCTTTCTCTACCTGCCCATAACGCTGCTCTGTTACTATGCAGTACCGCTTCGCTGGCGGAACGCCGTCCTGCTGGCTGTCAGCCTGATCTTCTACGGGTGGGGAGAACCGCGCTATCTCTTTTTGATGCTCTTCACCATCGCGCTGGACTATGTCTGCGGTTATCTTGTGGGCCGCTGGCAGGGAACACCCCGGGCCAAGGTCACGCTGGTGATTGCCGTCGTCCTCAACCTTGCCCTTTTGGGCTTCTTCAAATACTACAACTTCTTCGCCGACAACCTGCGGCTGATCCCCTTCTTCGGCTTTCTGCCCGACCTGGATCTCCGTCTGCCGGTGGGCATCTCCTTCTACACCTTCCAGTCCCTCTCCTACGTCATCGACGTCTACCGCGGCGATGCCCGGGCACAGCGGGATCCCGTGGCCTTCGGTGCCTACGTTTCCCTCTTTCCCCAGCTGATCGCCGGTCCCATTGTCCGCTACCATGACGTGGACGAACAGCTGCGGGAGCGGGAGCACTCGGTGCTCATGGTTTCGTCGGGCATCCGCACCTTCTGTGCGGGCTTTGCCAAGAAGGTTCTGCTGGCCGATGTGGCAGGGGCGCTTTGGGCGGATTTCGCCGCCATCCCCGCCGACAGCCGCACGGTGCTGGCCGCATGGATGGGCATCATCTTCTACACCGCACAGATCTATCTCGACTTCTCGGCCTACTCCGACATGGCCATAGGCCTCGGCAAGATCGTGGGCTTCCGTTTCCTCGAGAACTTCGACTATCCCTACACCGCCACCTCAATTACCGACTTTTGGCGGCGCTGGCACATCTCCCTCTCCACCTGGTTCAGAGAGTATGTGTACATTCCCCTGGGCGGCAACCGGGTGGGCAAGTGGAAGCTGGTACGCAACACCCTTGTGGTGTGGCTGCTCACCGGTTTTTGGCACGGAGCGAGCTGGAACTTTGTCCTGTGGGGACTCTACTACTTCGCTCTGCTGATGCTGGAGAAGCTGATCCTGGCCAATGTCCTGGACAAGCTGCCCATGGCACTGCGCCGTCTGTATACCATGGTATTCGTCATCATCGGCTGGCTGATCTTCACCGCCTCCGACAGCTTCACCTCGGGTGCCGAGGCATGGCGCTATTTCGGTGCCATGTTCGGAGTTGGCGCCGCCGGCTTTGCCTCGGGCACTGACCTCTACGACCTGCTCCGTCACGGGATCTTCCTCCTGATCGTGGTCATCGCCTGCACGCCCCTGCCCCGCCACTTGTTCTACCGCGGCTTTGCCCAGAAGCGCTGGGTTCGCATTGCCGCCTCGGTGGCCTGCATCGCCGCGTTGGCCGCCGGAACTGTATATTTGGTGGCATCGGGCTTCAGCCCCTTCCTCTACTACCGCTTCTGACAAATTTCATCCGTAAAGGAATTACCGTATGGCTAAACAACATCCCGCAGACCGTGAGGCCGACCGCGTCCTGGCCATCCAGCGCCAGCTTGCCCCCCGCACACGGCGGGGAGATATCATCCTCATTGCCCTCTGCGCCCTCTTCATTCTCATCTTTGCCGTGGGCATCTACTGCATTCCCCACCGCAGTTTTTCCGAGGTGGAAAACAGCAGTCTGCAGACCTTTCCCCGGGTATCTTCTTCGGGAAAGTTCCTTGACCGCATCTGGGACGGCCGCTTCATGGCCGAGCTGAAGGATTTCTACACCGATCAGTTCCCCCTCAGAGACAGCCTTGTGGCCGCCCGGGCCAAGGCAGAGCTGCTGCTGGGCAAGGGGGAGAACAATGATGTCCTCCCGGGGAAAGACGGCTATCTCATCAAGCGAATCGAATACAGTGAAACGCAGCTGGCACAGCTGCAGGAAAATCTGGATGCCGTCACCGCATTCCGCGCCGCCGTGGATCTGCCCGTGGCCTTCGCCCTGGCACCCCGGGGCATGGATGTGCTGGATCGCTGCTTCCCTCCCCTCTACGCCAATGATCGCGGAGAGGCGGTTTGGGCCGTGATCGACCGCTACGCCGCCGAGCATCCCCTGCTCTCCCTGCGGGAGCCCCTCCGTGCCCGTGCTGATGCGGGAGAAGCGGTGTGGTACCGCACCGACCACCATTGGACTACCCTGGGAGCCTATTACGCCTATGCCGAGCTGGGAAGCCTTTGCGGGTTCACCCCCGCTCCCCTTGACAGCTTCACCGTGGAAACGGCTTCCACCGAATTTCTCGGCACCACCTACTCGGCCTCGGGTTTCTACGATACTCCCACCGAAACCATGGAATTCTTCCGTTGGACGGGGGATGAAGCCTGCACGCTTGAGGTGCTGGGGGGGGACAAGGTCATCTCCTCCTTTGACGGCTTCTATGACCGCAGTTACCTGGAGAAAAAGGACAAATATGCCGCTTTCCTCTCCTCCAACAACGGCCACGTCCGCATTCGGGATACGCAGAATGCCGATAAGCCCACCATGCTGCTCATCAAGGACAGCTTTGCCCACAGCGTGGTGCCCTTCCTGGCGCAGCACTTTAATCTTGAGATTTTGGATCTGCGCTACTACCGCTCCACCACCGCCGCTTTTCTGGCCGAGAACGAGGTGGACAGCGTGCTGATCCTCTGCGGGCTGGACTCCATGGCCACCTCCAATCTGCTGGAAAGCCTGCCCGTCGGCATGGAATAAACAACACAATCCCGGACGGCATTCCGTCCGGGATTTTTTGTGGAAAGGCTTGCCATTCCCCGTTTTCTGTGCTATAATTCCCCTTGAGGTGATCAACGTGAAATTAAGTACGCAAACAATCAAAGAAATCATCACCGGTGCGGTTTGCTTTGACGAAGAAAACGGTGCCCTGACGCCCTATCGCTTTACCCGGGAACAGCTGGAGTTTTACCGCGACAGAAACCCCGATTTTTATCAAAGAGCCCTCTGCTCTGCCGGGATGCGGCTATGGTTTTGCACGGACAGCGAGCATCTCTCTCTGCAGGTTGTGCTGACCAACAACAGCTCCCGGAAATTCTTCTCCTTTGACGTCTTTGTCAACGGGGAACTCATCGACTGCCTGGACAACTTCTCGGGCATCGAATTCCCCGCAAACTATACCACCATAGATCTCCCCCTGGGCGAGTTCTCCAAGACCTTCTCCCTGGGCAAAGGGGAAAAGCAGGTCTGCATCTACCTCCCCTGGGCGGAGAAAACCGTGATCAAATCCATGGAACTGGACGATGGCGCAAAGGTAACCTCCATCAAGCCGGACAAGCTCCTGCTGGCCTTCGGTGACTCCATTACCCAGGGCTACGATGCCACCCGTCCCTCCCTGCGGTATGTTTCTCAGCTCTGCGACCGCCTGGGCGCGGCGGAACTCAACAAGGCCATCGGCGGCGAGATTTTCGTAGGCGGGCTGACCGCTCTGCCCGATGACATCTCCCCCGACTACATCACGGTAGCCTACGGCACCAACGACTGGAGCAAAACCGACAGAGAGTCCTCCCGCCGCAACGCCAAAGAGTTCTACACCCATCTGACCCGCCTCTATCCCAAGGCAAAAATCTTCGCTCTCGCCCCCATTTGGCGCAAGGATCTGCGGCTGGAGAAAAAGTACGGCCTGTTTGAGGATGTGGAAGCCGATATCCGTGAGATCACCGCGGAATTCCCCCAGGTCACCGTTATCTCCTGCTTCAATGCGGTTCCCCATGACGAAACTTATTATTCCGACCGCTATCTCCACCCCAATGACCGCGGCTTCGCCCACTACGTTGCGCACCTTTGGGCAGCCATTGCCGACAAGCTCTGAGAAACCTTCCCCGCAAATCATCTTTGGCCGAAAGGAATTCCCCTATGGAAAAGAAAACCGTCATTCTCGTGGGCGCTGGCCTGCGCGGACAAACCTACACCAACTACATCCTCCGCCACCCCGATGAATATGCCGTGGTGGCCGTAGCCGAACCCATCGAGGACAGACGCAATTACATCAAAGAAAAGCACAATCTCCCAGACGAGATGTGCTTCGAGGATTGGCAGCCTCTGCTGGCCATGCCCCGCATGGCCGATGCCTGCTTCATCTGTACCATGGACCGGGATCACTTTGCCCCCGCCATGGCCGCCATTGACCGCGGGTATGAGATCCTGCTGGAAAAGCCGGCTGCCGCCACCCCCGAAGAATGCATGGCCCTGGCGGACTATGCCGATGCCGCAGGCGTAAATGTGCTGATCTGCCATGTTCTGCGCTACACCCCCTTCTTCATGGGATTGAAAAATCTCATCGACACCGGCACGGTGGGCCGCGTGATGCAGATCCGTCACACCGAGGATGTGGGCAATGTCCACCAGAGCCACAGCTTTATCCGGGGCAACTGGGGCAATTCCCTCCGCTCCTCCCCCATGATCCTGCAGAAGAGCTGTCATGATATGGACATCCTGCAGTGGCTGGTTGGCCAGCCCTGCACTCGTGTGCAGAGCTTCGGTTCCCTCTCCTACTTCACCCCCGAAAACCGTCCCGACGGCGCCCCCGACCGCTGCATTGACGGCTGTCCGGTGGGGGATACCTGCCCCTATAACGCCGTCAACCTCTACTTGAAAAACGAGCGGAACAGCTGGTTCCGTACCTCCTCCACCCAAAAAGTCGCCCCCACCAATGCTGACGTGGAGGAAACCCTGCGCACCACCAACTACGGCCGCTGTGTCTTTGCCTGCGACAACGATGTGGTGGATCACCAGGTGGTCAATCTGGAGTTCGGCGATCATATCTACGCCAACTTCTCCATGGCCGCCTTCAACTGCGGTGGCCGGGAGATCACCATTATGGGCACCGAGGGAACAATCCACGGCAGAATGAGCGACACTTACTTCACCGTCTACCGCTTTGCCGACAAGCAGGAAGAACGCATCGAGATTGCCGATGCCATGCCCGGCGAGATGATCACCGGCGGCCACGGCGGCGGAGACGAGGGCATCATGAACGCCTTCTTTGCCCGCCTGCGGGGGGAATACCACGGAAAATCCATCTGCTCCCTGCGGGAGGCCTGCGAGAATCACCTCATCGCCTTTGCCGCCGAGGAGTCCCGCCTCAACGGCCGCATCATCAACATGGACGAATACGCCGCAGAAATTGCCGCACGCAAAGCGAAAATCGGCCCCGAACAGTAACAGGAGGAAAATTGCCATGGACAGCAAACGAATCATTCTCGCCGCTCATCGCGGCGACCGCAAATGCTTTCCCGAGAACACCCTGCCTGCCTTTGTGTCGGCCATTGACTTCGGCTGTGACATGATCGAAACCGACATCCACATGACCGCCGACGGAGAGCTGATCATCTTTCACGACCGCAGTGCCACGCGCACCACCGGCGTTGACCGCCCGGTGGATCAGATGACCCTCGCTGAGTTGAAGGAACTTGATGCAGGTGCGCTCTTTGACGAAAAATTCCGCGGCACCCCCATTCCCACCGTGGCGGAGTTCATGGATCTCATTCGGGATAAGGATATTCTCGTGAACTGGGAGCTCAAGGATTATCCCCACCAGGTGGGAGACGCCCACGCCTTTGCCGCTGTGGACAAGCTGGTCGCCATGATTGAGGAAAACGGGCTGGGGGAGCGCTCCATGCTCAACTCCTTCTCGGACCGCGTTCTGGCCTACGCCGTCAGCACCTACGGCCGCCGCTATCCCATCCACGGGCAGGGGATCAACCGTTGTCTCCGTTCCTGCGATACCGCCGAGATCGCCCGCGAAGAGCTGTATGACTGGTGCTGCCTCTACCCCAACGAAGCCGGGAAAGGGCTGAACTGTCTCACCGCCCCTGAGAACTTTGCCTACTGTGCAGAGCACAGCATCAAGCCCTGCGTCTGCTTCGGCGACACCGAGGATAACTACCGCACCGCCATCAAGCTGGGCTGCCGGATGTTCACCTCCAACGACATTTACGCCGCAGACAGACTTCTGCGTGAGCTGGGCGAACGGTGACACAAACAATGCGAAAACGCCTGATGTGCTTTTCGGAGAAAAAACCAACGCAGCCCGAACGAAAAAAGCTTGGCAGCACTCCACCCATTTGAACCGAATATGATTTCCTTGCAGGTTTCAATGTCTCGCTGCAAAATCATCCCGGTTTTTCAAATTCCCGAATCAAAAACCCCCGCGCACCGTGTGCGCGGGGGTTTTCTTATACGTTATAGAATTTTACATACCAAATCACGGTAAAGATGATTCCAATGATGAGGAAGAAAAGTCCCGTTATGAGAATACATCTGTCATTTCGCTGCTTGGCTTCGCTGAGCTTGCGCTCGCGATAATCGGCGTATCGCTCGTGCCTTGCTCTTCCCATGGGGATGAAGGCGAGGACCACGTTCCGCAGAACAAATCCGATACCGATGAGCGCCCCTTCGCTGCTGACGTACAACAAGCCCGCGAAAAGCGTCATCAATATGCCCGAGACGAAGAAAGCGTCCGATAAGATCTGAATGTTTACCGCTGTGCTCTGTGTGAAAAAGCCCTTTGACCAAATCACAAGGAAGGCAATCAGCGCTTCAATGCCAAAACAGACCGCATATTTGATTAACGTTGCTTTTGTTTCCTGTTTCACTGTTTTAATCCATCCATCCAGTTACTTAACCTGCTGTTTGTACTTTTCCTCTTCGGCATTGTTGCAATACACGAAATGTCCGGGCGTGATCTCGCGGAAGGAGGGCATATCCGTCGAATAATCGTGCTCCGCGATGGGATTGTAGTGAATTCTCGTACGCTGCTTCTCATATACGGGATCGGGCAGCGGAATCGCCGAAAGAAGGGATCTCGTATAAGGATGCAGGGGATTTTTGAAGAGCTCGTCCGAGTCGGCAAGCTCGACCATTTTACCGAAGTACATAACGCCGATACGGTCGGAGAAATACTTTACCACCGACAGGTCATGGGCAATGAACATGATGGTGAGGCCCAGGCGCTCTCTGAGGTCGTTGAGCAGGTTAATTACCTGCGCCTGAATCGATACGTCCAGCGCAGAGATAGGCTCGTCGGCGATGATCATCTCAGGCTGCATGACAACTGCTCTCGCAATACCGATACGCTGGCGCTGGCCGCCGGAGAACTCATGGGGATAACGGTCTGCGTGCTCGCGCACAAGACCGACCGTCTCAAGGATCTCGTAGACCTTCTCGTTGATATAATCCTTATCAGTGATGCCGTTGATCACAAGACCCTCAGCGATAATGTCACGGACGGTCATACGAGGGTCAAGGGAAGCGATGGGGTCCTGGAAGATCATCTGAATCTGGGTAATGAGCCTGCTCTTCTGTGCAACACGGCAACGGTTGCTGTATTCCTTTCTCAGGGCCTTAAGCTGCTTCTCATCGCCCTCTGCCGCACGGAACTTCTCGGCATACTCTTCTTCCAGCGAACGAAGAAGCGACTCAACATACTGGCGGTCAACTTCCTTACTGTCAGCCTTTGCATCCTTGATGAGTGCTCGGTTCTTTTCAACGATAGCAGCATACTCTTGCTTCGTGATCTTGTTTTCTTTAAGATCCTTCTTCGCCTGCTTGATCGCATCCTTGTAGGAACGCGTTCCCGCACCGATTCTCTGTCCCTTGAAATATACGTTACCGGAGGTAATGTTATACAGCTTGATGATAGAACGGCCGGTTGTGGTCTTTCCGCAGCCGGACTCACCCACAAGACCGAAGGTCTCGCCCTTCCTGATCTCAAAGCTTACGTCATCAACGGCCTTGAGATCCTTACGTCCCAGGCGGAAATACTGACAAAGGTGGTCCACTTTCAACAATACTTCACGATTATTCTCCATGGTTGCCTCCTCTTTCTTTCATTCGCCGGATACGCTCGGTAATGATCTTGGGGATTTCCACCTTGGGTGCGTTGGGATGGAGCAGCCAAGTCGCAGCAAAGTGCGTGGGAGAAACCTCATACATGGGAGGCTGCATCTCAAAGTCAATTTCCATTGCGTACTTGTTTCGCTCAGCGAACGCATCTCCCACGGGGGGATAGATCATATTCGGGGGTGTACCGGGGATCGCATCCAGCTTTTCGTTGGTATCGAGGTCAGGCATCGAGGAAAGCAGTGCCCAGGTGTAGGGATGCTGAGGATTATAGAATACCTCTTCCGCCGTACCGTACTCTACGATCTTACCCGCATACATTACCGCAATTCTGTCTGCCATATTGGCAACAACACCAAGGTCGTGGGTGATAAAGATAATCGAAAGATTGTGCTCGCGCTTGAGTCGATTGATCAGCTCGAGGATCTGAGCCTGGATGGTCACGTCGAGTGCCGTGGTGGGCTCGTCGCAAATGAGAATATCGGGGTTAGCCGAAAGCGCGATGGCGATGACGATACGCTGACGCATACCGCCCGAAAACTCGAAAGGATACTGTCTGTAACGCATTCTTGCCTCGGGAATACCCACTTCTTCCATGAGCTTGATGGCCTTTTCCTTCGCGATTCGCTTGGTCAGGGTATAAACCACCTGAGACGCCTTTTCCTTGAGGTAATCAATGATCTCTACGCATCGCTTATCCGCATCAAAGCTGTCTGCGCTCTCAACGTCCGCCTTGAATCTGTTCATGACGCGGTTGAGCACCGAAACGATGGTCTCGATCTGCACATCGGGCTCGATCACCGACTTGGGAACAATCTGCCAGTCAACCGTCTTGCCCTTCGCCAGCAAAGCCTCTCTTTGCGCAGTCTGACGAGCGAAGCGGGCCTCTTCCTTGGGATTGTTCTTCATGTAGAAGAAGTACTTCTCCACTTCTCTCTGGAGTGCTCCGCCGAAGGTGTAAGCTACATTATCCTTGACAACGGCAAGCGGATCGATAGCTGCGAGAACACTCTTGTTCACACTCTTGCAGGTGGCATCCGCATCCTGCGCGGAAAAGTCTCCCGCCTTGAAGAAGGCAATGGCACTCTCCAGGGCCTCGATTGCAGCCTTCTTGTTCTGGATGGTCTTGTTAAAGGAATACTGCACCGCGATCTTCTCGAGGGCAATAAAGGAAAGCATATAGTCCTCATCGAGGAACTTCCCTGCAAGCTCGTTAGCCTCCTCTGCAGGCATCTGGCTGAGGTCGGTCTCGGGATGCGTGTAAACGTAATAACCGATTCTAAAGAAGTTGTACTGGGGCTGCTCAAGCATATCCTTCGCCGTTTTCTCAAGTGCTTCAAGCACCTCAACCGTCTCAGGGGATGCCTCATTCTTGACCGTGCGCGAACCGACAAGCTTCTTTACGAAATTCCCCTTTTTGCGCTCTGCACGGAGAACTTTTTTCAGTGCCGCAGCGTGTGCCTTGAGGGTATCCGCATACTTCGAAACAAAGTACTTGTCGTCGATCTCCTTGAGTCTGCGGCCGATGAGCTTAAGGGTTGCAACCACATCGACCTTCTGCTTCTTCTCGGTGAGGAAAAGCAGATCCTCGATGACAGCAATCATTTCCTCCGCAGCCGTGCGAGCCTCGTTGTAGCTGTTCTCCAGCTTGATCGCCTGAATATTAAAGTCATCAAAGGTCTTGATATACTTCTCAACGTCAGATACGGAAACACCGGCGTTGGGTGTCTCGGCAAGTGCCTTCTTCATCGTTTCGGACAGCTCTGCAAGCAGGCTATTAAAGGCCACACGGCCTTCCTTGCGGTTCGCCTTATTCTTGAGAAGCATTGCCTCGGTAATCTGCTTACCGATTCGCATGATGGGGTTAAGCGCGGACAGGGGATCCTGGAAAATCATGGCGATCTTATCGCCGCGAAGCTTATGCATCTCCTCCTCGGGAATACGCACCAGGTCCTGTCCGTCATAAAGGATTTCGCCGCCTTCATAGATGGAGTTACCTGCAGAAATGCCCATAATGGCCTTAGAGGTAACCGACTTGCCCGATCCCGATTCTCCCACAATGGCGAGGGTCTCGCCCTTGTAAAGGTCGAAGGAGATATTACGCACCGCCTGGACCTTACCGGCATCTGTACGGAAGGAGATCTTAAGATCATTGACAGATAATTTGATTTCTTTATTCATGCTTAATCCTCCGTTCCTCTCAGCGACGGATTAAACGCATCGCGCAGGCCGTTGCCGAACAAGTTGAAGCTGAGCATCATAAGGACCAGGAACATACAGGGGAAGAATGCCACATATCCGGCGTTTGCCATAATGGACTGCTGCCCTGCTGCGATAAGCGTACCGACACTGGTGATGTTTCCTGCTTCGAGGTTAATAATTCCCAGGTAGGTGAAGCTGGTCTCCGAATAGATCATGCCGGGAATGACCAGAGCAAAGCTGGTTACGATCGTACCGAGGCCGTTGGGGAAGATATGCTTGAACATGATTCTCGCATCCCGGGCACCCAGTGTTCTTGCCGCCAGAACATATTCCTGATTCTTGAAGCGGTAGAACTGCATACGCGTTCTTCCCGCCATACCGATCCATCCTGTTAGGAAGAATGCAATGAACAAGACCAGCACCTGGCTTGCCGTACCCATATGGTATTTCAGAAGCGTAATCACGATGATGGTAGGAATAGCGCCCAGTATCTCGGCGATTCTTTCCATGAAGAGGTCGATCTTACCGCCGAAGTAACCGGAAATGGAACCCCAAATCACACCGACGATGAAGTTTGCGATGGCAACAACCGTTGCGAAAATGAAGGAGAATCTTGCGCCGTATGCAAGGCAGGCGAAGATATCCTTACCGGTCTGGGTGGTACCGAACAGGAAGAGAGGCTCCTTGATGCCGTCCTTGAGCACTTCGTTATGCTGGTAGATATAGTACTCGTAGTATTCGGCTCTTACCTCGATACCGCCGTCCACCTTTCTACCGTAAACGTAGTAATGCTGCTTGCCGTCCTTCTCGAAACCGTTCTCGCCTTCAATTCTGAGGGAGTTATACTCAGCCATCAGACCGCTGAAATCGCCCTCTTCATATGTCCAATAATTGGGGATGATATCACCGTTCTTGTCGAGCTTGGGACGAAGGGTGGAAACATTGGGGTTCTCAACCTTATAGTAGATGTTGGCATCGTACTTATTCTTCTCAAGCGTAGGTCTGTCAGAGAACTTGACCACAGGATAAAGCACCTGTCTGCCCGTTTCGTTCTGATAACGCTGAATGTCATTGAACTCTTCGGGAGAGATGATCTTATACTTACCGAAGCCCACACCATAGTAGGTGTCGTAGCGGTAGGTATAGTTGGATCCGTCTTCACTGATGGTGTACTCACCGTTTTTGATCACTTCTCTGCCCGTTTCCTTGGCAAGAGCGAGATCCTTGAGATAACCGACTTTACTGGTGTTCTTTACTCTGCATCCGTCCCAAAAGTCAATGTTACTGTTGGCAAACAGTTTGGCCTTGGGGGTTACGTATGCATACACCATGTCATAATATACGGGCTGGAAGGGGGTGAAAAAGGGCGCAATAATGGCAAACAGCACCAGGATGGTAATCACCACGCCGCCAACGACCGCACCCTTGTTCTTGCAGAAGCGGCGGAACGCACCCTGAAAATAACTGACAGGCTTGGTTTCAAATTTGCTGTCATGATACAAATCGGTTCTTGTGGCAAACTGAAACTTTTCCGCGGGGATGTTATTGATATCCATAATTACTTAGCCCCCATTCTGATTCTCGGGTCAATGAAACCGTAGCTGATATCGATTACGATACCTGCCGTAAGGCTGACCAGGGTGTAGAAGCCCGACAGCAACATAAAGAAGTCATAATCCTGGAACGTGATGGAGTTGAGGTAAAGTCCGCCAACACCGTTGATTCCGAACATCTTCTCGATAATCAGCGATCCTGAAAGTACCGAGATAAACTCACTAAGTATGGACGGGAAGATTACGACCATGGAGTTGCGCATGGCATGGTGAAGGATAGCCTGCTTCTTGGTAAGACCCTTGGTTCTCGCCAGAAGCATAAACTCGCCCGTAAGCACCTCGGAAAGCTCGGCGCGGGTGTAACGCGCATATCCCGCAATGGAGCCCAGGCACAGCGCGAAGACCGCAGGGAGCATGGAGCGGAAGACTTCCCAGGTGAAATATTCGTCGCTGGTTGACATGGTCAGCGGGAACCAGCCGAGCTTGAAGCAGAACACATACTGGATCATGAGCGCCAATACGATGGAGGGGACCGATATTAACAAAATGATGAAAATGTTGATTACCTGGTCCTGCCACTTGTTCTTTTTCAGCGCAGCCAAAATACCCAAACCGAGACCAATCGGTACGCCAATCAGGGTGGAATAAATGTTAATCAGGATTGTGGGCGGGAGATGGCTGACAAATACCTGCCAAATGTTCATATTGAGATATTCACCGTAGGTGGTGACAATGCCGAAGTCGCCCTGGGTCACGATTCTCTTGATATAGGTTCCGAACTGGATGAAGATCGGCACACGGTCATAGTACCATACACCGTTCTCACCTTCTCGAATATTGGTGATCCAACCTCTTCCCTCCAGCGTTTTCATCACGATCTCGGGATCCTGACCGGGAAGAGCGTTCGTGGGAATAGGCAGAAGCTTGATCAACACAAAGCACATCGTGAAAATGATGAAAAATGTGAACAGCATCAAGCCCAAACGCTTCGACACATATTTAAACATATACATAGGTTTTTCTCCTCTGTTTTGTTGTTTTCCAATTCATAGTGTTCGAGCCTAAAATCGCAGTTGCCTGCGAGGAATTGTGCGCACCGAAGCTGCGCACCGCCAAAACTAACGTAAAAATAAACTGCATTAACCCGTAGTCTTCCATATTCGACTACAATTAAACCGATTGCTTGCTATTTTCTGCTTTTTACTGTGGTCTTATTCTTTCACTGTCGCAATTTCGGGATTCACATATACAACCTGAAAAAAAGGTATAAACGGCAAACTAGCGGTGAGCACATTGGCTCACCGCCGTTTGCGTTAATCTAAATTGTCTGGGTAATCAGTTGCCTGAAATTACTCGGACTTCTTGTACTCAGCGGAGAGGTCGTTGTTGTTTGCGGCAACAAACTCAGCCCACTCAGCGTCGGTGTAGTTAACTTCCATGTAACGGATGCCGCCGAAGCCCATGAAGGTGTGCTCATCCTCAGAGAAGTAAGAGAACTTAGCGCCAAGGAAAGATCCGCCGCCGTCAGCGATCAGCATAACGGAACGGGACTCCTTAATGGTGAGCTCCTCGAGAGCGGAGAGGATCATCAGACGAGCCTCAACAGGTGCGAAGCCTTCGCCCCAGTTGTAGGTCTTAGCCTGCTTCTCGCTCTCTGCCAGACCGTTCAGGCAGTAGAACCAGTTCTGAACGCTCATGGTGATGGTCTCGCCTGCGCCTGCATAGTCGCCGGCGGGCATGGTGAGGGTCAGATCGATCGCGGAGGTATCCCAGTACATATGGTAGTTGAGATCGTCCTCGGGGTTAACGAATGCGCCAACGATATCGAAGGGGTTGAACGCGTTGCCGGAGAAGCCGTAACCGAAACCGATCTGGGTCTTACCGGTACGGAAAGCCTCTGCCCACTGAGCACCTGCAGATGCGTCAAATACAACGTCGATCTTGTCTTCCAGAGCGGTGCCGGCGGTCAGACCGTCGATCACTTCCTGGAGGTAGTTAGCGCGGAATCTCTGCTTGTCGTTGTCAACGGAAGAACCGTAAACGAGGGTGATGTTCTTGGTAGCATCGTAGCCATACT
>JAFTUB010000069.1 GCA_017466495.1 Clostridia bacterium | reverse complement strand
GCTGGTGCCCAAGCGCATTGCCATGCGCAACCCCGAGAAGCTGGCTCGCTTTGTCTGTGAGCCCATCCGTGCGCTGTCGGTGATCCTTAAGCCGGTGGTGTGGTTCCTGTCCGCTTCCACCAACGTGGTGCTTCGCCTGTTCGGGATCAATCCCCACGAGGAGGAAGCTCCCGTGTCGGAGGAGGATATCCGTATGATGATCGACATCGGCGAGGAAAAGGGTACCATTGATGCCGAAGAGCGGGAAATGATCGACAATATCTTTGAGTTCAACAATACCAGTGCCGGGGATGTGATGGTGCACCGCACCGACATGACGGTGATCTACGCCGACGATACTCCCGAAAAAATCCTGGAGACCATTACCGAGAGCGGATTCTCCCGATTCCCCGTCTGCGGCGAGAACGCCGATGACGTGCTGGGCATTCTCAGCATTCGGGCGTATCTGCTCAATACCCGCAGTGAGGAGCCCGTTCCGCTGACCGAGCTACTGTACCCCGCCTACTTTGTACCCGAATCGGTTCGCGCCGATGTGCTTTTCCGCGAGATGAAGGAAAACAAGCGGCACATGGCCATTGTGGTGGATGAATACGGTGGGACGGCGGGTCTTGTGACCCTGGAGGACCTGCTGGAGGAGATCGTGGGCAATATCTATGACGAAACCGACCAAAGCGAGGCTCCCGAAATCGAAGCAGTCGGCGAGGACAAGTGGCGTGCCGACGGCAACTGCTCCCTGGAAGCCCTCACCGCCCAGACCGAGGTGGACTTCTCCGACGATCCCTATGACTGCGCTACGGTGGCAGGGCTGATCCTTGCCGTCCTGGGTGCCATCCCCGAGGAAGGGGAAACCCCCGAGGTGGAGGTCCGTGGCCTGCGCCTGCAGGTGCTGTCGGTGGCCGAGCGACGGATCGAGCGGGTGGAGATCACCCGTCTTCCCCGGGAAGAAGCCGACGAAGAAGAGGAATAATCCGTGGAAATCCACTACGAAAACCGAGCCAACGATTACTACTACTGCCGTGACCGCTTCAACGGCGGCAGCCGAGTGGGCTGCCGACCCCATCTGCACTATCACATCGAGCTGGTGTATATGCTGGAGGGAAGGGCGCTGGGGTACGTTGACTCCACCGAGTATGTCATTGAGGGGGGCGATGTGTTCATCGCCTTTCCCAATCAGCTGCACCAGTTTATCTCGGAGGGGCCGGAGAAGTATGTGCTCTTCATCCTCTCCCCCGACCTCATCCCCGAGCTCAACCGCGTCTTTTCCGAGCAGCAGCCGGCTTCTGCCCTGCTGAAAAATGCCGGGCGCAACCCCCTTCTGCTGGAGCTGCTCACCATTGCGGCCAAGGAAAACGATCCCGGCGTGCAGTGGCGGGACACGGTGATCCGCGGGGTGATGCTGGCCTTTTTCGGTGAGCTTTTCCGTCTGATGCCTCTCATCGCGCACAAGGCGGGCAGCTCCCATGTGCTGCAGAGCGTGCTCAACTACTGTGCCCGCAACTTCAACCGTGACCTCTCCCTGGGGATGTTGGAGGAGGAGCTGCACATCAGCAAGTATTACATCTCCCATTTGTTCTCCGATCGGCTCAAGATCCGATTCAACGACTACGTCAATGCCCTGCGGGTGTCGGACGCCTGCCGGCTGCTCCGGCAGACCGATCTTGGCATCACCGAGATCAGCGAGCGGGTGGGCTTCGGGACTATGCGTACCTTCAACCGTGCCTTTTCCCGTCAGATGGGGATGCCCCCCAGTGCCTATCGCCGATCTGCCTCGGGCAGTAAGCTGTCGGCCAAAATGCAGTGACCTTTTGCCATCAAGTGTAAAGAGAGGGCTTTTTCATGGACAAGCATGACTTTGATCTGGAGGCGCTGATCGCCTCTGCCGTGGCGGATGCCGATCTCCCCAGTCGGGATATCCCCGCCATTGACCTCTACCTGGATCAGATCATCACCCTGGTTTCCGACCGCCTTGCCCAAAACAAGCGGGGCGAGAAGGATAAGATTCTCACCAAAACCATGATCAACAACTACAGCAAGGACGGCATCATCAAGCCGGTGAAGGGAAAAAAATACAGCCGGGAGCAAATCGTGCAGATGATGCTGGTCTATTCCCTGAAGCAGAACTTCTCCATCGGGGAGATCAAGCAGCTCTTTGACGGCGTTTACGCCGAGGAGGGCTTTGACGGCGATGCACTCATTGAGAGCTATGACCGTTTCCTTGCCTTCAAATCCCATGAGCGGGAGGCCGGTCCCGACATGGTAAAGGAGCTTCTGGCATCCCAGGGGCTGGATATGCAGAATGATCGGGACTTCTTTGTGGGACTTCTGGGGATCTCCGCCATGTCCACCTACCTCCGCAACATTGCCCAGGATATGCTTGCCCTGCGCTATCCTGTGCCTGAGAAGGAGAAGGAAAAGGACAAGAAGGAAAAAGACAAAGAGAAGCAAAAATAAAAGTCCCAATTTGATGATGTGTTCCCGGGTTAAACATCGGCTTTTATGAGGCTCCCTCCGGGAGGGAGCTGGCGGCCGTAGGCCGACTGAGGGAGAGTGCGCATACGAAAATTCAGCTAAATTGAATCGTTACGCAGTCTCCGTCCGTCTCGTGCTGTGCACTCGCCACCTCCCTCTCGGAGGGAGGCTTTGATGC
>JAFTUB010000068.1 GCA_017466495.1 Clostridia bacterium | reverse complement strand
CGGGGGCGCTTCTGGCCGCCTGTTTCCTCCCCCGGTGGCTCGCCGCAGGGACGGAGGGCATCACCGAGGGGGACGCGGTGCAGGTGATTTTGTCCTGCCTGCTGCTCTTCCTTGTTACCCTTGCCCTGCGCCTTGCGGCCTGGGGACTTGGCCGTCTGCTTGACCGCCGGGTACTGGGGGAGGTGGAGCAGCATCGCCTGCGCTGGGGAGAGCGGGTCATTGACCTCGGCCGGGTCAGCGGCGTGGGATACCGCTGCTTCCCCTTCGCCGCCCTCTTCCGCGTGCCCCCCTCCGGGATTCGGCTGGAGCTGGACGGGGAGACCGTCCTGCTGGAGCACGCGCCGTACCTGCTCCGCTTTGCCATTGCTGCCCGATGCCCCGGCGCCCGCCGCAGGGCTGCGGTGGGCCTGTGGGTCCTGCTGGCTGCCGCCTTGGTGCTGTGCGCAGGGGTTACGGTCTGGTTGAATGTATAAAAAACGTGGGGCTATGCGCCCCACACCCGCACGAGGGGGCTTTGGGAGCAAAGCTCCAAAAAAGCTCCCCTCGACCCCGCAAAAACTTCCAACAAACTCATTTGGGAAAGTTTTTTGCAGGGGGTGTGGGGGATGCTTTTTTTCAAAAAAGCATCCCCCACATTATCTTTTATCAATAAAAATTCCCCTTGAAGCCGGTGTCGCCGGGGCGGTAGTCGCCGAAGTAGGCGGAGAAGTCCATGTCGAGATATTGGCACATTTCCTGTACCTCGGCCATGGTGTTTTCGTTGACGGGGATTCCGTTCTTGAGCATATTCTCCATGGCGGCGATCTCCTTTTCGCCGTGGGTGTAGATGCGCTCCTGCCCCTCGGCCTTGGGGGCATCTCTGAGGGCCTGCAGGTAGGCCGACAGGTGGGCGCGAATGCCCTCCGCATCCCCGAAGATGGCGGGATCAATGGCCACAAAGCCGTGGCAGATGCCGCCTTTGCCGCCGGTGCCGGTGCGGTCGGAGGTGGTGCCCATGGAGAGGATGGAGGAGAAGATCTCGCAGAGCATGGCGTAGCCGTAGCCCTTATGGCTGCCGGTGGCCTCGGTGCTGCCGCCCAGGGGCATAATGCCGCCGCCCTGGTGGGCCGAGATGTTGCCCAGCACGTCTGCGGCATCGGTGGAGGGATGGCCGTCCTTGTCCAGAGCCCAGCCCTCGTGGAGCGCCTTGCCCTCCTTGTTGTAAACTTCCAGCTTGCCGCGGGTCACCACGGTGGTGGCGGCATCGAAGAAGAAATCGTAGGGCTCGGCAGGCATGGCCACTGCAATGGGGTTGGTCCCCAGCATGGCGGTGCGGCCGTAGGTGGGCACCATAATGGGGTTGGTGTTGGTGCAGGACATTCCGATCAGCCCCGCGTCGCAGGCCATTTTGGCGTAGTATCCGGCAATGCCGTAGTGGTTGGAATTGCGCACCGTCACCATGCCGATGCCCACGGTCTTGGCCTTCTCGATGGCCATTTCCATGGCCCGATGGCCGATGATCTGCCCCATGCCGTCCTCGCCGTCGATGACGGCGGAAACGGGGGTCTCAAACACCACGCGGCCCTTGTTCTCCACGTGGATCATGCCCTTCTGAATGCTCTTGTAATAGCGGTACATCCGCTGCATACCGTGGCTTTCAATGCCGTAGAGGTCGGACATCAGCAGCACATCGGTGACGATTTTCGCCTCCTCGGCATCAAAGCCGAACCTGCTGAACGCATCACGGCAAAGCTTGTTCAGCGTTTCATAACTCCAATAACAGTAACCCATTGTATTCACCTCGAAGATGTAATATATTCCCCCCTGTATACCCCGCAAAAACCGCAGATCGTTCTTTTCTGCGCAAGTTTTTTGCAGGGGGCCTGGGGGATGCTTTTTTTCAAAAAAGCATCCCCCAGATATTTCTACCTGATCTGCCCGTCGCCCTCAATCAGATACTTCTGCGTGGTGAGGGCGCGCAGACCCATAGGACCGCGGGCGTGGAGCTTTTGGGTGGAGATGCCGATCTCGGCGCCGAAGCCAAACTCTCCGCCGTCGGTGAACCGGGTGGAGTCATTGACATAAACGGCGGCGGAATCCACCTCCGCCTGGAAGCGGGCGGCGGCGGCACGGGAGGCGGTCATGATGGCCTCACTGTGGCCGGTGTTGTAACGGTTGATGTGCGCAATGGCCTCGTCCAGGGTGTCCACCACACGGACGGCCAGGATGTAATCGTTGTACTCGGTTGCCCAGTCGCTCTCCTCGGCGGGAACCGCCTCGGGAAGCACGGCACAGGTGCGGGGACAGCCCCGCAGCTCAATGTGATACGCCTCAGCCGCCCGGGCAAAGGCGGGCAGGAACTGCTCTGCCACAGCCCCGTGCACCAGCATGGTCTCCACGGCATTGCACACCGAGGGACGGGAAGCCTTGGCATTGATGGCCACCTTCACTGCCATGTCAAGATCGGCCGACTCGTCCACATAGAGATGGCAGTTGCCGGCCCCCGTCTCAATCACGGGAACCCGCGCATTTTCCACCACCGTGCGGATCAGCCCGGCACCTCCCCGGGGAATGACCACGTCCAGCAGCCCTCTGGCGGTGAGCATGGCGGACACGCCCTCGCGCTCAGTGCGCTCTACCAGAGCGATCACATCGGGATCAATGTCCACAGCGGCAAGGCTTTTTTTCATGGATGCCACCAGGGCGCGGTTGGTGGCGATGGCCTCCTTGCCTCCCCGCAGAACCACGGCGTTGCCGGTCTTCAGGCAGAGGGCGGCGGCGTCCACCGTCACATTGGGGCGGGCTTCATAGATCATGCCCACCACGCCCATGGGGACGCAGACGCAGCTGATGCAGAGGCCGTTGGGGCGCACCCAGCGCTCCCCCGATCCGATGGGGTCGGCCAGGGTGCAGAGCTCCCTGAGGGCATCGCAGATTCCGCGGATCCGTCCCTCATCCAGGCGAAGGCGATCCAGCATGGTCTTGGGCACACCGTTCTCTGCGGCGGCCGCAAGATCTGCGGCGTTGGCATCAAGGATGGCGGCACAGTCGGCAGTCAGCCCTTCGGCAATGGCCGCAAGGGCGGCATTCTTTTTCGCGGTTGAAGCCGAAGCAAGGGAAGGGGCCGCACGGCGTGCGGCGGCGCAAAGCTGGCGGATGTAGCTGTTGATATCCATGGCGTAATCCTTTCTTGGTCGTCCCGATTCGACATTGTGTCCCCGTAAAAAGCCGGCTCAACCAGGCTCCCTCCAGGAGGGAGCTCCCGACGAAGTCGGGTGAGGGAGATCGCGTAACGGTTTTCTTTCGCTGAACTGTATGGTTACGCGGGCTCCCTCCGTCTCGTGCTGCGCACTCGCCACCTCCCTCTCGGAGGGAGGCTTTGGTACGGCAGATGTCAACAGGAACACAAAAGTAAATGGGGAGTCTTTGTGTGGAGGGTTATGTGGCGCTGCGGGCCATGAAGTAGGTGCCCACCTCTTCGCCGTCCATCAGGCGGTGGAGGATGGTGGGATCGGCACCGTTGAGAATGTACATGGGAATGCCTGCCTCGGTGACGATGGCGGCGGCCTTGAGCTTGGTGGCCATACCGCCGGTGCCCCGCTCGGTGCCGGCACCGCCGGCGGCAGCGAGGATGGCGTCATCGATGGCCTCCACCACAGGAATGCGGCGGGCATCGGGATTTTTGCGGGGATCGGCATCGTAGAGGCCGTCCACATCCGAGAGGTTGATGAGCAGATCTGCCCGGCAGATCAGGGCAACGTAGGCCGAGAGGGTGTCGTTGCCGCCGAACTTCAGCTCCTCAATGGACACCGAGTCGTTTTCGTTGACGATGGGCACACAGCCAAGGGTCAGCAGGGACTCAAAGGTGTTCTCAATGGCGGCGCGGCGGACGGGATCATCCACCACATCCCGGGTCATGAGGATCTGCCCCACGGTGTGACCGAACACCGAGAAGAAGCGCTCGTACATGGCCATCAGGTCGCTCTGACCCACGGCGGCTACCGCCTGCTTTTCTTCGGGGGTGCGGGGGCGATGATCCAGCCCCAGCCGTGCCAGCCCTGCGCTGACGGCACCGGAGGACACCAGAATGACCTGTTTCCCGGCGTTTTTGAAGTCGCTGACGATCTTCACGAGAGCCTCGATGCGGCGGAGATTAAGCCGTCCGGTCTGGTGTGTGAGGGTGGAGGAGCCGATTTTGATGACAATTCTTTGAGCGGAAGACAAATTTTTCATAAAAAACCGTGCTTTCTTTATTTTCCTGCGCGAGAATTTTGCCAAAAACTCTTTCAAAATGCGCGGAAATATAGTATAATAGATGATGAGTCGACAATTTGCCGTACAAATCCGGCAGAATAATATATATTATACCCCGCACGGCCCGCTTTTGCAAGACCCCCGACAAAAATAAATTCCACAGATGGAGGAAGTGTGCATGAAATCCAGATACACCATTACCATTGCCGACATGGAGATGAATGTCCTGACCGAAGAGTCCGAGAGCTCGGTCAATGAGCTGGTTACCACCATCGACCGCCGCATTCGGGAGATCAATACCCGTTCCCGCCATTGCTCCAAGACCGAGGCGGCCCTGCTTTGCGCCCTGGATTACTGTGCGGACAAGTTCCGCGCTCAGCGTCGGGTAAAGACCCTGGAGGCAGAGCTGACCTTTGCCGCCGCCAATATTGAGCGGCTCAAGGCCGACCTGGAGAAGGCCAATGCCCGTCTGCGCGCCTGCGGCCAGCGGACGGTGGAATCTTCTGTCCCGGAGGACAAGCAGTGACCGAGAGAACCGCGCTCCCCGAGCTCCTGGCCCCCGCGGGCTCTCCCGCCGCTCTGGATGCCGCCATTGAAGGGGGCGCCGATGCCGTCTACTTCGGCGGCTCGGCCTTCAACGCCCGTATGCTGGCGCAAAATTTCGGCGGGGATGCCATGGGCGAGGCGGTGGCCCGCTGTCATGCCTATGGGGTCAAGGCCTATGTGACCCTCAATACCCTGGTGTCCGACCGTGAGCAGGATGCCTGCCTGCGGGCGGCCGAGGAGGCCTACCGCGCAGGGGTCGATGCTCTGATCGTGGCCGACCTTGGGGTTGCGGCCATGCTGCGGCGGCATATTCCCGAGCTGGCGCTCCATGCCTCCACCCAGGCCAGCGGTCACAATGCCGAGGCCGCCCGAACCCTGGCCAAGCTGGGCTTCACCCGCATGGTCTGTGCCAGAGAGCTCTCCCGTGCCGATCTCGCTGACCTGGTGCGGGAATCCCCCATCGAGATCGAGATGTTCATCCACGGCGCACTCTGCGTGTCCCATTCCGGGCAGTGCCTGTTCAGCTCCCTGGTGGGAGGCCGGAGCGGCAACCGGGGAGAATGTGCTCAGCCCTGCCGCCTGCCCTATACCGTGGGGGGCAAGCAGAGCTATCCCCTCAGCCTCAAGGATCTGACGCTGGCACCCCATGTGCCCGCCCTCATTGACCTGGGGGTCGCTTCGCTGAAAATCGAGGGACGGATGAAGTCCCCCGAATATGTGCGGGACGTCGTTTCGATCTGGCGGCGCCTTTTGGATGAGCGTCGGGGCGCCGATGCCGCCGAGCTGCGGCAGCTGGCCGATATCTTTTCCCGCGGTGGCTTTACCGATGCCTACTTCCGGGGCCTGGTGGGGACGCAGAATGTGCCCTCCCGTCAGATGCTGGGTGTCCGTTCCGAGGCCGACAAGGCGGCTTCCCGACAGCTGGAGCCCTTCCGTACCGTTACCCGCACCGCCCCCATTTCCCTTTCGGCCGAGATCTGTGCCGGCCGTCCCATTGCCCTGACCGCCACTGCCGGGGTGCATACCGTAACGGCGACGGGGGATGTTCCCGAGCCCGCCCGCACTGCACCCCTGGACAGGGATGCCGTTCTGCGCTGCCTGGGTAAGCTGGGGGGAACCCCGTACCGGGCAGAGGAGATCAGCCTTGTGCTGGATGAGGGACTGATGGTGCCGGTTTCCCGGCTCAATGCCCTGCGGCGGGATGCCATCTCCGGACTGATGGCCAAAACCCATACGCCCCATCCCGACTTTTCGGCAGGGAAGTATCAGCCCTGTCCGCCCCCCGCACCCGATGCGCGGGAAGCGCGGATCGCCCGCTTTGCATCGGCCGCGCAGATCACCTCCGCGGCGCGGGATTTCTTTGATGTGATCTACCTCCCCCTGGAGGTTTACCGTGAGGGCGCTCCCGTCCTTTGCCCCGACGGCGTTATCCTTCCCCCCGTGATCCTGCCCCGTGAGCGGGATGCGGTGCGGGAAATGCTTGCCCGTGCCAAGGCGAAGGGGGTGGGCCGAGCCCTTGTGGGCAATCTTGGACACATTGATTTGGCTCTGGATGCAGGGCTGGAGGTCCACGGCGACTTCCGATTCAATGTCACCTCTGCCGAAACCCTGGCTGCGCTTGCTGACCTTGGGGTGGAGGACTGCCTCCTGTCCCCCGAGCTGAGCCTGCCCCAGCTGCGGGATCTGCCCACGGCTCACCGCGCAGGAAAAGCGGCGGTGGTCTACGGCCGCGTTCCCTTGATGCTCTTGGAAAAATGCGCCATCCGCGAGGTGGCCGACTGTACCGCCTGCGCCGCAGGCCGGGCGATGCTTACCGACCGCCGCGGGGTGCGCTTCCCCATGCTTCGGGCATGGGATCACCGCACGGTGGTGCTCAATTCCCGCCCCACCTATATGCTGGACCGCCTGTCCCAGGTGCGGAGCGCCGGGGTGACGGTGCATCACTATCTCTTCACGGTGGAGAACGCCGCCGAGGTGGATGAGATCACTGCCGCCGCCCGCGCCGGAAAAGCGCCCCGGGGCGACGTGCGCCGTATTTGACAAATCACCGAAGATCGAAGGATAAACCATGAAAGACGAACAGATTCTTGCCTCCGCCTCCCCGAGGCGGAGAGAGATTTTGACCACGCTGGGGATTCCCCACCGCATTGTGGTGTCGGATGCCGACGAAGCCCTGCCCGAGGGGATCTCCCCCGCTGAGGCGGTGGAACTGCTGGCGGGACGCAAGGCCGAGGCAGTGCTTCCCCTGGTGGGAGAAGATGCCCTGATCCTGGCCGCCGATACGGTGGTGGCCATTGACGGTCAGATTTTGGGCAAGCCCGCCGATGAAGCCGAAGCGGCAGAGATGCTCCGCTGCCTGTCGGGACGTTCCCACACGGTGTACACCGGGGTAGCCCTGCGGCGGGGGGATCGGGTTATGATCGCCCACGAGGAGACCCGGGTGCGCTTTGCCCCCCTCACCGAAGAAAAAATCGCCGCCTATCTGGCAACGGGTGAACCTGCCGACAAAGCGGGCGCTTACGCCATTCAGGGGCGGGGTGCCGCCTTTGTGCGGGGAATCGAAGGGGACTATTTCACTGTTGTGGGCCTTCCCGCACACCGGGTCGCGGTGATGCTGGAAGCATTTGTATGAGAGAGGAATGAGCATCTATGCCAAAATATATCGGAATTGACTTGGGAACAGCCAATACGCTGCTCTATATGAAGGGGCGGGGAATCGTCCTGCGGGAGCCCTCGGTGGTGGCGGTGGAACGCCAGACCGACCGCGTTCGTGCCGTGGGACGGGACGCCAAGCTGATGCTGGGCAAGACCCCTGGGACCATTGTGGCCCACCGTCCCATCCAGGACGGCGTGATCGCCGACTTTGAGGTGACGGCCGCCATGCTGCGGGACTTTTTCAAGCAGGTGTCGGCGGGCAATCTCTTCAGCCGTCCCTATGTGGCGGTATGCGTGCCCTACGGGGTCACCGAGGTAGAACGCCGCGCCTTCAAGGACGCCACCCGCGAGGCAGGTGCCCGTGCGGTGGCCATGGTCAGCGAACCCATTGCCGCCGCCATCGGTGCGGGACTCCGTGTTTCGGGTGCCCGGGGCTGCATGGTGGTGGATATCGGCGGCGGTACCACCGAGGTGGCGGTGCTGAGCCTGGGGGGCATTGTCCGTTCCACCTCCCTGCGTATTGCGGGGGACGAGCTGGATGAGGCCATTGTCCAGTACATCAAGGCCAAGTACGGCCTTTCCATCAGTGAAAGCATGGCTGAGATGCTCAAAAAGCAGATCGGCTCGGTGCATTGGTCCACCGATGAGGGGGCAATGAATATTCAGGGGCTTACCCAGCGCACCAGCGTGCGCTCGGGCCTGCCGGCGGTGCTGACCATTACGGCAGGGGAACTGCGGGAGGCCATGTCCGATCAGATCGAGCATATTCTCAAATGCATCTGCTCCACCCTGGAGAATACCCCGCCCGAGTTGTCGGCGGATATCTATGACTACGGCATTATGCTCACCGGCGGCAGCTCCCTTCTGCGGGGCCTGCCCAACCTCATCTCCGAGCGGACGGGCATTCGGGTCACCCTGGCCAAGAACCCTCTGGACTGCGTGGCCCTGGGCCTTGGCCGCATGATCGAGAGCGACAACAAAGCCGACAACAATCTCGAGTACGAAAGCTAAATCGCGGACAGCCGATATCGGCTGATCTTGACCGAAAGGAGGTCCCATGGGCAGATTCTTCAAAAGCAGATTTTTTGTGGTTACCGTAATCGTGGCGCTGATCCTGGTGATCGTCCCTTCGGTGCTGTCGGCCATGGGGCTTTCCTCCTATGTGCGGGGGGCGCTGGGGATGATCGCCGCGCCCTTCCAGCACGCCTTTACCTTTGTTGCTGACTCGGTGGCGGGGTTTGGGGACTATTTCACCGCCCTGGAGGAGCTCACCGCCGAAAACGAAGAGCTCCGCCGCCGACTGGAGGCGGCCAATGACCAACTCTATAACGCCAGCCTGCTGGAAGAGGAAAATGAGTGGATGCGGGATTATCTCGGGCTCAAGCGGCTCCATGTGGACTATGCGTTTGAGGAGGCCACCATCATTGGCCGGGAGGCGGGGAGTTATCTCACTGTCTTCACCCTCAATCGGGGATCTCTCCATGGTATTGAGGTGGATATGCCCGTCCTGGTGGATACCGGGATTGTGGGGGCCGTGGTGGAGGTTGGTCCCACCTGGTGCCGGGTTAAAACGATGTTGGAAACGGCATCGGCTCTGGGTGCTTATGTGGAGCGCTCGGCCCAGAACGGTCTGGTGTCGGGAAGCTTTGCCCTGGCTTCGGAGGGAAAATGCGTCATGGAGTACCTGGGGGCGGATGCCGACATCCGGGTAGGGGATCGCATCCTCACCTCGGGGGTGGGGAGTATCTATCCCGCCGGTCTGCTCATCGGCGAGGTGACAGCGGTTACTCCCGATCCCTACAGCCGTGGGCTTACCGCAGAGATCACCCCTGCGGTGGAGCTGGAGGCGCTGCGCCGGGTGATGATCCTCACCGGCTTTGACTCCTACACCAAATAAGGAAAACGGAGGTTGTGATGTCACCTCAATTCCATACCGTAATGCGCAAAAGCCTCGTGTGGGGCGGAATGCTTTTTCTTGCAGCGATTTTGCAGACGACTCTGTTTGCCCGCATCACCCCCTTCGGGGCGGTGCCCGACCTGATGCTCCCGGCGGTGCTGGCCATCGCCATTTTTGACGGCGAGCGGGTAGGGGCGGTGGCGGGAATCGCCGCCGGTATCATCATCGGTGCCCTGGGCGGCGCGGGGCTGAATCTGCTCCCCCTGTTCTATATGCTCTGTGGCTATCTGGTGGGCATTTGGGCCATCGTGGGGCTCAGCGCAAATTTTCCCTCCTTCCTTGTGTATATTCTCGCCTGTGCCGCGGCCCGGTCGGTGGTAACCCTTCTTGCCGTGGACAGCGCCTATGTGTCCTACAGCCTGCTGGATGTATTTCCCCAGCTGATTGCCCCCGAGTTCGCGGCCACCGTGGTTTGCGCACCTTTGCTCTATCTCCCCTTCCGCCGCGTTGCTCTGCTCTTTAACCGCCGATTGAAGCTGCCCGAGTAAGGCGGCTTTCCATTTTCCAAAAAGGTGTGAACGAATGAAATCCAAACACAATTTTACCTGGCGATATGTTCTGCTGGCCATGTTGATGCTGCTCTGCTGCATCGTGTTCGTGGGGCGGCTGGTGAATCTGCAGATCACCTCCCGGGACGATTACGCCGTGGTGGAGGAGAAGACCTACAGCCGAACCGCCAAGATTCAGGCTCATCGGGGGGAGCTCTACGACCGCAACGGCAAGCCCCTGGTGACCAATGAGATCACCTACGATTTTGTCATCGACTATAACGCACTGCCCGGAGGAGACGGCACCAACGTCATGCTCCTGGCGGCGCTGGAGGCCATGGAGGCCACCCATACCGAAGCCCTCCCCCTGCCCGAGCTGCTGCGGGTGGAGGGGGAATACCCCGACCTGACCCTGGATCCCGCCGCCACCGAGGCCAACGCCGCAAAATATCAGCGTTTCCTGGCCGACAATGCCTGGAAGGCGGACATTTCCATGGATAGTCTGATCGCGAAGCTGTTCAAGAAATTCAGTCTGCTGGATGAAGAAGGGGAGCCCCGCTATGACAGGGATACCACCGCGCGGCTGCTCTCCCTGCGCTATGCCATGGAGGTGCATCGCCTTACTTCGGCTGATCCTTTTCCCCTGGCGGAGGATGTTTCTCTTGCCCTCATTACCTATGCCGAGGAGCATCGGCTGGAGGGCCCCGACTTCTACGAGCGGGTGACCCGCAAGTATCACTATCCCGGCTATGCCTCCCATATCCTCGGGCGCACCGACCGTATTTTCGCCGAGGAATGGGACTACTATAACGCCCTGGGCTACCCCATGAATGCTGTGGTGGGTAAGTCGGGGGTGGAGTTCGCTTTTGAGGAGTACCTTCGCGGACAGGACGGTGAGCTCACCATCGTGGAGGATGAAGAGGGCAACATGATCGACTGCTATGTGTCGAAGGAACCGGTGACAGGGAAGAGCGTGTGGCTGACGCTGGACATTGAGATGCAGATGGTGGCCGAGGATGCCCTGAAGGCGAATATTCTCTACATCAACGAAAAGGCCGCCGTCACCCCCGGCACACAGGACGGTGAGGATGCCTCCAAGGGTGCGCTCACCGCTGTGAATGTCAATACCGGCGAGGTTTACGCCATGGCTTCCTGTCCCACCTATGATCTGACCACCTTCAATGCGGATTACGCCGAGCTGAGCAAAAATCCCGACAGTCCCTTCGTGAACCGCGCCCTGGAGGGACGGTACGCCCCCGGCTCCACCTTCAAGATCGGCGTGGCCGCCGCGGCCCTTACCGAGGGGATCATTACCCCCACCACCTATATTCAGACCAAGGGTATTTACGACTACTACGCCCCCAGCTATACCCCCCGCTGCTGGTATTATCTCCGCTACGGGGCGTCCCACGGCAGCATCAATGTGGTCAAGGCCCTGCAGGTGTCCTGCAACTACTTTTTCTATGAAGTGGGACGGCTTTTGACCATTGAGACCATGAATGACTACATGAGCAGCTACGGCCTGGGCCAGTCCACGGGGATCGAGCTGCCCGAGGAGACGGGCGTTCTGGCCGGCCCCGACTATCGGGACGATCACGGTCTTGACCCCTGGTTCGGCGGCGATACTTTGCAGGCCGCCATCGGCCAATCGGATAACCTGGTCACCCCCATGCAGCTGTCGGTTTATCTCTCCACCATTGCCAACGGCGGAACCCGCTATGCGGCCCACCTGCTGCACTCGGTGCGGAGCTTCTATGACGACGAGATCATCTATGCCTATCAGCCCCGGGCGGTAAGCCGTGCACCTTTGAGCACCGTCAACTACAACACCATCATGACCGCCCTGAAGTCGGTTACCGAGGATGACGGCTCGGCTGCCCGTCTTTTCCGGGATTACCCCATTGAGGTAGGCGGCAAGACCGGTACGGCACAGGTGAGCAAAAACAAGAGTGACAATGCGGTCTTTACCGCATTCGCTCCCTGGAACGCCCCTGAGATCGCCGTGTCCTGCATCATTGAGCAGGGTGCAAACGGTACCGATGCGGGTATGGCGGTGCGGGATGTGTTTGATTATTACTTCAAGCTGGGGGACTATGCCCCCGCCGCTGAGCCTGCGGCTTAAATTGAAGTGAGGGAAGGCTCCCTCCGGGAGGGAGCTGGCGGCCATAGGCCGACTGAGGGAGAGTGCGGAAGGATGCGAATGGATCTGACCGTACACTTCCGCGGGCTCCCTCCGTCTTGCGCTTCGCGCAATCCACCTCCCTCCCGGAGGGAGGCTTTGGTTGGTGCGATCCGGGTGAGAACGTGAAATATGTTGAGTGAAACGAGACAATCATGAAGGAAAAAACCATGCAAGAGAAAATCAAGCTTGCCCACGGGGTGATCGCCGCCCTTGAGGCGAGATACCCCGATGCCGCCTGCGCCCTGCATTGGGAGGGTGACCCCTGGCGGCTGCTGGTGATGGGGCGCCTGTCCGCCCAGTGCACCGATGCCCGGGTGAACGTGGTCTGCGAGGGCCTGTTTGCCCGATTCCCCACCTGCTCTGCCATGGCCGATGCACCGGTGGAGGAGATCGAGGAACTGATCAAGTCCTGCGGCCTGTTCCGGGGCAAGGCGAAGAACATCAAGGATGCCTCGGTGATGATCCGTGACGAGTTCGGGGGCGAGCTTCCCCGGGAGATGGATGACCTGCTCCGCCTGCCCGGCGTGGGACGGAAGATTGCCAATCTCCTGCGGGGGGACGTGTACGGCCTGCCCGCGGTGGTGGCCGACACCCATTGCATCCGCATCTGCGGCCGGCTGGGCTTCTACCCCGAGACCCTCAAAGATCCCGTGAAGGTGGAGAAGACCCTGGCGAAGATCCTGCCCCCCGAGAAGCAGTCCGACTTCTGCCACCGCATTGTGCAGTTCGGACGGGATGTGTGCATGGCCCGCTCACCCCGGTGCGAGGAATGCGAGCTGCGGGGGATGTGTGCGCATTTTGCGAAGGGATGAAAATATTCCGTCTATGCGTTTTTTTCGCCCTTCCGGGCGAGGCGGGGAAAGGACCATCTCAAACGCCGAAGGTCCTTCCCCCGCCACCCCCATCTCCTTGGCTGGCGCATCGTTGCCCGGCCGGCCGAAAACAGCCCCGAAGCAAATGGGTGATGTTCTTATCGGAGAAATCGCAAAGCGACTTTCCCTTATAGGAAAGTTTGCTTATATTGTGTAGATTTGCTTCGCAGTAAACAAATAATTAACCCCCGACAGATTTCAATCACGTCTGTCGGGGGTTTCTTTTATTTACTGTGTAAAATTTCTATATCGCCGTCAACAAATCCAACGCCAACGCCTTCTTTGGATTTGAATAACTCGGCATATTTTCCGCGTGATAAATATTGCTTTAATTCCTTTACCATATACTCCAGTGCTTCGTCCCACCTGCACGCCATGTTCCAATGGTAGAGATTCTCTCTTGAGCCAAAATCGGTCACCTCATCGCAAGCCCAATCTTCATCTTCCAAATCAAAGCTTTCCGTTCCTACCAGTTCCATGGCCCAACTACCGTTACTTTCTTCATAAAGATTAAAACAGAAAGCAACAACATCTGCAGGAATAGCAGTATTTTTCAGAATGCCATCTATCCAATCTGCTGCTTTTTTCATTTATCCATCCAATCTGCCGCTTTTTTTACCATGATTCAATCGGCGGCAAAAAGCCGCGCCACCTGGTTCTTGTATTCCTCGTAGCTGCAGACACACCGCAGGGCGGCCAGCAGGGCAGCGGCCGACATTCCGGGGGGGAGAGCAAAGGCGGCGGCGAGGGTGTCCCGCTTGGCCTGGCTGTTGTCGCCCCCGGAGAGACCGTCCAGGTAAAAGTCGGTCTTGGAGAGGGGATTTTCGGCGGCGCGCCGGGCGGCTTCGGGATCGGCGTAGGGAGCGAAAAGGGGGAGCAGGGTGGCGGCGTCAAAGCCTTCCACCCCCAGTCTGCCCGCCTTGGAGGGGGCTTTTTTGCGCTTCTCCTTGCCCATAACGGCGGGGGTATAGAGATCGATGATCTTTTCAGGAGGGAGCGCGGAGTGGATGAAGCCGCGGATGACCTTTCCCGCGCCGTCCGAGTCGGTGAGGACGATGACGGGGGTCTCGGCGGCCAGCCGGCGGATGAGGGCCAGCTTTTCCCCGCGGTTGAAGATGCCGAATCCGTCGGTGCGGATGATCTGGGCATCGATGATGCGGGAGAGGGTCTCCCGGTCGTATTTCCTCTCCACGATCACGGGGTAGGGGATGATCAGCTTGTCCATGGTGCCTCCTTCGGGCGTGTTCGGATCAAAGGGCGCAGATCAGCCGCTCCAGGGCGGCATAGCCCTGGGGGGACTGCTTGAGTCGGGCATCGGCCTCGGCACAGAGGGCGATGGCACGGCGCAGGCGGGTATCGTCGATGACGGCTCCCGCTTTGCGGTAGAGTCCCACGCGGTAGGTGTGGATTTTGGTCAGCGCAAAGATCTCCTCGGGGCTTTTTCCCTCGGCGGTGAGCAGACGCACGGTGAGCATTTCGCTCCAGGTGCGGATGATCTCGCCTAAGAGGAGAATGGGATCGGCCCTGCGGTGACGCAGGACGGCCAGAGCAGAGAGGGCATCGGCACGCCGTCCCTCCATGATGGCATTGCCCAGGGCAAAGGCATCGTATTCCATCCCTGCGCAGGCTACCTCCCGCACATCGGCCTCGGTGACCTCGGTGCGGCCGTGGGCCAGCACATAGCAGCATAGCTTCTCAGCCTCGGCGGCAAGGGTAAACATATCCCGTCCGCAGTAGTCGATGAGGAAGGACGCGACGGCAGGGGATGCGCTCACCCCGCCGTGGTTGAAGTGCTTGATCACCCAACCCGCCAGCTTTGCGGGGGGGACGCGGTTGAACCGCACGGGAGTCAGCACCTCGGTCAGCCGCAGAAACAGCTCGGAGGGCTTCTTGGGCAGATTGCCTGTGTCCAGCCCCTCGTTGGGGACGGTGACGATAAGGCAGTTGTGGGGATGCTCGGCCAGCAGCTCCAGGGTTTCGCAGAAGCGGTCGACATCCGAGGCCCGCAGGGAAGTGAGGTTGAAGCCGCTCAGGCTCACCAGCTTCCGCTCCTGCATCATGGGCAGGGGAACAAGGGCATCCAGCAGCCGGGCGGGGGTGTAGTCCAGGGCATCCATGCGGATCTCGTTGAAGGCGGCAAAGGAGGGACCGGGAGAGATGGCCTGCCGTGCAGCCTCCAGGGCGTGGAGCTTGAGGTAATCCTCCTCCCCGAAGAAGAGGTACCCCTGTGCGGGTTTGCTCAGACCGCGGCGGAATTCGGTGTCGGTGAGAATGGGCGGAAGCTCGGGCCGCTCTTTCCGGGAGGCCACGGTCAGCTCTGCTCCCCGGGGGTGGGGAGGGTGTCGTGGGCCAGCAGGCTGTCAAGCCCGGTGTCGAGGGGGGTGATCTCCATGGTAAACTTGTTTCGCTCCAGCCGCGCGCCCCGCACCTCCACGGTGTAGTCCAAATAGAGGAAGCCGCTTTCCAGGAGCTCATTCACCACCCGGAAGGTGCGGACGCAAAGCTCAAAGGGCATATAGGCGGTGAGGTAGGAGCAGATGTGCTGACGGCCCTGTTCGAAGACCATCACCGTTTCCACCGTTCCCTCCCGCATCATGGTGACCAGGGCAGGGTTGTCCCGGGTAAAGCTGACCTGGGTTTTGGCGCCTGCCATGCCCGTCAGCTCGGTTTCCTGATATTCCACTGTCACCCGGCCGTCATCGATGTAGAGGACACCTTCGCTGGACAGCTCAAAGGTATCGTCGGCATTGTCGTCCTCGCCGGAGAGGGACATTCCCTGTGCCTCCAGGTCGGCGCGGACCTTGGCCTGCACCTGCTGGGACACGGCGATCTGTCGGCTGGTGATCTTGATCTTGATTTGGGTTTGCTTCATATTATTTACCTCGTCTCTGTGCTTCTGCTCCCATTATAACACAGATCCGCGCCTTTGGCAAGAGTCCCCGGGATTTTGCCCCCTTACAGCTCCTCGCTGACCTCGATCTCGAACTGCGCCAGCAGCTCGGCCACTGACAGCTCCTCCAGGCATTCGGCGTGGAAGAGCCGCCCGCCCACCTCGCGGATGCGGTGCTGACCCTCATAAACGATGTCCTCGCAGTAGGCGCAGACACCTACAGCTCCCTCCTCGGCATTGGGGCAGGAGTTGGGGCAGATATACTGATGACAAATTTCACACATAAGTATCCCTTCTTTCTTTGTTCGGTAATCTTCGGCGGCCGTTTCCGGCTTTACACGCAACCCTTGTGCAAAAATGTCAAGAAAATTGACTTTCACCGTGAACAGGATACCACGGAGGAAAATGTCTGTCAAGATAATTGCCGAAAAATTTTCAAAATCCTCTTGACTGTCAAAAAAGTTGACGTTATAATAAAAGCAGAGAACCCACCATGACCGAGAAAGGAAAGAAATTATGCTGAAGCTGAGAGAATGCCGCCGCCGGGCGGGAATGAACCAGGCCGAGCTGGCGGCCCGGATGGGGGTCAGCCGATCGGCCATTGCCATGTGGGAAAGCGGCGGAAGCCAGCCCGATCTGGACAAGCTGGTGAGCCTGGCCTCCCTGCTTGGGGTTTCGGTGGAGCACCTGCTGGACTGCGAAGGGAACACTCCCCGCGGCGTGCGGATCCCGGTGTACGGCAACGTGGCGGCGGGGCTGCCCATTGATGCCGTCACCGACTATGATCCCGAGGATCCCGACGATTTTGTGGAGATCGACGCGGCCACCGCTGCGGGCGGGGAATTTGCCGCCCTGCGCATCAAGGGCAGCAGCATGGAGCCCCGCTTCGCCGAGG
>JAFTUB010000067.1 GCA_017466495.1 Clostridia bacterium | reverse complement strand
GGGACAGCGACCATGTGGTGCTGTTGGATGACGAAACCCGGGAGATGTGCACGGAGATCGTCCGCTGCGGCGGGCTGGATGGCCGCGTGAAGATCGCGCTGGATTATTTCGATGCTTCCATCAATCGGATTGCCGCATGGGTAGTGGGCTTCCGCAACGTGCAGAAGGCACTGCTGATGGCGTTGATCACTCCCGATCTCACCGCCATGCAGGATGCCGGGGATTGGACCGAGCTAATGGTGATCCGCGAAGAGATGAAGACCATGCCCTTTGGGGAAATTTGGACCGAGTACTGCCGCCGCTGCGGCGTACCTGCCGACGGCGAATGGTTTGCCGCGGTGAAACAATATGAAAACGAAGTGCTGAGTAAGAGAGGTAACTGAATATGAAAGACATCATGAATGCGCCCTTTGTGGTGGAAATGCGCAAACTGACCGCAAATATGTACCGCCTGGGCTGGGACGAGCGCAACGGTGGCAACATCAGCTATATGCTGGATGAGGACACGGTGTGGGAATACCTGAAACCGGATGAGGTGATCCGTACGATCCCCCTGGGCTTCGACGCATCGGCGGTGGCCGGGAAGGTTTTCATTGTCACCGGTACCGGTAAGTACTTCAAAAACGTGGATGACGACCCCGAGACCAACCTGGGCATTGTCCGCATCGCCGCCGACGGCGTGAATGCCGAGCTGCTGTGGGGCTATCGGGACGGCGGAAAGTTCACCTCCGAATTTCCCGCGCACCTGATGAGCCATATGGCGCGCCTGTCGGTGGATCCCGCCAACCGTGTGATCATCCACTGCCATCCCACCCATGTGCTGGCCATGAACTATGTCCACGAGCTGGAAGAGAAGTCGTTTACCCCTACGCTGTGGGAGATGTGCACCGAGTGCATCGTGGTTTTCCCCGACGGCGTGGGTGTGCTTCCCTGGATGCTCTGCGGTACCAACTCCATCGGTGAGGCGACTGCCGAGAAGATGAAGGAGTTCCGCCTGGTGGTTTGGGGGATGCACGGCATTTACGGGGCAGGGAAGACCATCGATGAAGCCTTCGGCCTGATCGAGACGGTGGAAAAGGCCGCGCAGATCTATATGCTCACCGCCCACCTGCCCAGAATCAACACCATCCGTGACGAAGAAATGGTGGAGCTGGCAGAGTTCTTCGGTGTGAATTACCGCCGTGATTTTCTGAATCTGTAACCACTTTGCCCCTGCCGTCTTGACGGCAGGGGCAAAATTTGATATAATGAAGGAAAAACACACAGAGAAAGGAATACATCCATGAAGCCCGAGAAACTTCTTGATTTTCTGACCTTTGCAGGCCGCCTCCGCACCGTACCCCGCCATTGCTACACCGCTCCCGACCGTCGGGAAAGCGTTGCCGATCACAGCTGGCGGCTGGTGCTCATGGCCTATCTCTGTGCCGAGGAGTACCCCGACATCGACCTGGGGAAGCTTCTCACCTTTGCCGCCATCCATGACCTGGGTGAGGCGGTGACAGGGGATATCCCCGCCTTTGTGAAGACCGAAGCCCAGGAGCAGACCGAGGATCGAGCCATTGACAGCCTGGTGAACACCCTGCCCGAGCCGGCTCGGGGAAAGCTGAATTCCCTCTTTGATGAGTACGAGCGGCAGGACTCCATAGAAGCCAAGCTTTGCCTGGCCCTGGATAAGCTGTAGGCGCTGCTGTCCCACAATGAGTCGGACATTGCCACCTGGCTTCCCCTGGAGTACGACCTCCAGCTGACTTACGGTGAAGAGGAAGCGGCGTTCTCGCCCTATACCGAGGCGCTGCGTGCCGCCCTCAACGCCGATACCCGAAAGAAGATTGCCGAGGCGGCAGGGAAATAAATTCTTCCCGCCGAAGAAATGCTTCCGCACAGAACGCGGAAGCATTTCTTTTTTCTGTCCCCGCTTTGACAAAATCCGCCCGGGTCAAGCCTGTATAATAAATACACAGGGGAGGGGAGAGTATGGAGCAGGTAGTGTACGGCGACATTCTGTGGCTGATCGATTTCAGCATGGATCTGCTGGCGCTGGGAGCGGCGGCCCGCATGACGGGGCGGCCTGCGCGGCCGGGACGGCTGTGTGCTGCCGCCACCTTGGGCGGGCTTTACGCGGTGCTGGTTCTTCTTTTGCCCCTCCGCGGTTTGTGGGGGCTAGTCCTTGATCTCGGGGCGGCAGTGGTGATGATGTTTGTTGCCTTTGGCTCCTGCGCCTTTCCCCGTTTTATGCTGACCCTGGGCAGCTTTGTGATGATGTCCCTATTGCTGGGGGGCGGAATGACCGCTTTGTGCAACTGGGTCGCGGGCATTCTCGGACGGAGTGCGGGCGGCGGCTCTGTTGGGGGATTCTTCTTCATTGCTCTCTGCGGCAGCGGAATATCCCTGCTTTGGGGCCGCCTGCGCCGCCGTGCAGAGCCGTCTGTGGTCCCCCTGTCCCTGGAATTTGGGGAGCAGAAGATTTCGGTCACTGCTCTCCGGGACAGCGGGAACTTGGTTCGGGATCCCGTGACTGGACGAGGGGTGATCTTCCTGGGTGAGCGGCCGCTCCGCCGGCTGTGCGGCAGTGAGCTTGCTCGAATCCTGTCCGATCGGCGGGTGGATAGCATGGCGGCGCTTCCGTCCCGTCTGTCCCGCCGTCTTTGCCTGATCCCCGCCGACACGGTGCAGGGGCGAACCCTGCTGATTGCCCTTCGGGTGGACGGGGTGTACATCGGCGGCGAGGCCTATGACGGGCTGATCTGCCCCGCGCAGACCCCGCTTCCCGCCGATTATGCTGCCATTGTCCCGCAGATTCCTTCGGGGATCGGGACGCTGACAGGGGAATTTATCCCAAGAAAGGAAAATATATAATGGATATCGTTTTGCGTATGCGCCGACTGCTTTCGCTGACCCTGTCGGTGTTTCTCCCCGAGTCCCGGGGGGTGTATTATATCAACGGATCGGATGTGCTGCCCATTCCCCTGTCCCCCGAGGAGGAAGCCGAGGCCATTGCTCGACTTGCAGATGCCGAGGATGGAGAGTGCCGCTCCACGCTGGTGGAGCATAATCTGCGGCTGGTGGTGTACATTGCCCGTCGGTTTGAAAATACCGGAATCGGTATCGAAGACCTGGTGTCCATCGGCACCATCGGTCTTATCAAAGCCATCAACACCTTCCGCGCAGACCGCAACATTAAGCTGGCCACCTATGCCTCTCGCTGTATCGAGAATGAAATCCTCATGTATATCCGCAAAAATGCGGGACGGCGGTGTGAGGTGTCCATCGATGAGCCCCTTAACGTGGACTGGGACGGCAACGAGCTGCTGCTCTCAGACATTCTCGGCTCGGAGGAGGACGTGGTCTGCCGTGACATTGAAGCTGACGAAGAACGGCGCACCATCCGCGCCGCCGTGGCCAGACTTGGCGAGCGGGAGCGGGAGATCATTGAGCTCCGCTACGGTCTTCGCGGGGGCAGGGAGCTGACCCAGAAAGAGGTTGCCGACCGCCTGGGAATCTCCCAGTCCTACATATCCCGCCTAGAGAAAAAAATTATCCTTCAGCTGCGGGGAGAGATTGCGGGACGGGTGTAGTAGCTTGACAAGCTGCCACGGTGCATGGTATACTGAAGTAAAAAGGAGGGTATACCATGCCGAATTTTCTAAAAGATCTCTTCCTTGGTTTCACGATGAAGCTGTGGAGCAGGAATGGAATCACATTAACGCCCATACCCACCGATAAACCTGTTGAGACAGGGAAGAGTAAATTCGGCGGCAAACCCGATGTGCCCGCCGATTTTGTTTGGCCTTACTATGAAGGGAAAAATTACGAGGATAAGATCCAAAACCGTCCCCTGGCCTTTCTTGCCCAGCTGAGCTGTGCCGAATTAAAACCGTTTGACAAAGAAGGTCTGCTTCCCGAGACGGGGGTGCTCTCCTTCTTCTATGAACTTGAGTCGGCACCGTGGGGGTTCGATCCTGCCGATCGCGGCTCTGCCCGGGTTTTCTGGTTTGACTCCCCCGCGCTTCGGTCCGCAGATTTTCCCGCTGATCTTTCCGAGGAGTTCCGTTTCGGTGAGCTGACGCTGGAATTTGCGTCCCGGACGATGCTTCCGTCCTACGAGGAGTTTGATTATCTTACCCGCGGGAAAACCGGGCTTGACTGGGATGAATATGAAGAATACTGTGAAGAGCATGAATTGCTTATTCCGAACGAAGAAGACCTGCACACGGTGTTTGGCTATGCTGCTTTGGTGCAGGGAGAATGTGTTTCCGAGTGTGAGATGGTGGAACGGCACGGTCTGTACTGTGGCGATGGAAATGCATACAATGCACGCAGTGAAACAGAACGCGTCAAACTGCAGGTCGAGAGCAGAAAATGGATCCAGCTCTTCCAGATGGGCTCGTTGGAAGAGGAAGGGATGGAATTGATGTTCGGCGATTGCGGTACGGTTTATTTCTATATTCACCGCGATGATCTTGCCAAGCGGGATTTCTCCCGCGTGTGGCTTATTCTGCAGTGTGGTTGACGGCAAAAAAAGAAAAATTCAAAAAAATCAAAAAAACTCTTGCAATTTGCAGAAATATATGCTATAATCAAGCGTATTATGAATACTGTTAAAGTGAGGTGCGAACAATGAAGGCAGGAATCCATCCCGAATATAAAGAAGTTGTGATCAAATGCGCTTGCGGCGAGACCGTAACCACCAGATCCACCAAGGGCGGCGAGATGAGAGTTGAAATTTGCTCCAAGTGCCATCCCTTCTTCACCGGTAAGCAGAAGTTTGTTGATGCCGGCGGACGGGTTGACAAGTTCAAGAAGCGTCTTGAGGCAAGCAAGTAATTTCGACCGACATTTATTCGGCAAATTGGGCAAGGTGCGCGCAAACAGCGTGTGCATTGCCCTTGTTTGCGTTTTCGCGTAATTTACCCACGGCTGGTCCGTGAGAACAGGAGGCTTTCATGATATCCGAAAACAAACCGAATACTGTTGAAACCGTGACCGTGTCCGCTGCCGAGTGGCGCGCGGCTCTGGTGGGGGTGATCAATCGGGATTGCCCCGAGGATGAGGCAGAACGCAGTCTGGACGAGCTGTCCCGTCTGCTGGATACTGCGGGGGGAGAGACAGTGGTCCGCCTTCTGCAGACAAAGGAAAGCCCCGATCCCCGAACCTATATCGGCTCGGGTAAAGTGGAGGAGCTTGCAGCCCTCTGCGAACAGAACGATGTTGGACTGATCGTCTTTGATACAGAGCTCTCCCCCTCTCAGATCCGCAATCTGGAGGAAGGGTTGGGAGATCGCCGTGTCATTGACCGCAGTATGCTTATCCTAGACATTTTTGCCCTGCACGCCAAGACCGGCGAGGGTAAGCTGCAGGTCGAGCTTGCTCAGCTGAAATATACCGCCCCCCGTCTGATCGGACGGGGAACCGAGCTGTCCCGTCTGGGCGGCGGCATCGGTACCCGAGGCCCCGGTGAGTCCCAGCTGGAGCGGGATCGCCGTCACCTCAAACGCCGCATTGCCGCCCTGGAGGATGCTCTGGATGAACTGGAGCGAAATCGCCGTACCATGCGTGCTGCTCGCGAGCGCAGCGGCGTTACCAAGATCGCCATTGTGGGCTACACCAATGCAGGGAAATCCACCCTGCTCAACCGCCTTACCGATGCGGGGATTTTGGCCGAGGACAAGCTCTTCGCTACCCTTGACCCCACCACGCGGAAATATTCGCTTCCTTCCGGTGAGCAGGTCCTGCTCACTGACACGGTTGGGTTTATCCGCCGTCTGCCCCACCATCTGATCAAGGCCTTCCGTTCCACCCTGGATGAGGCGGCCTGTGCCGATATTCTGCTGATCCTGCTGGATGCCTCGGACCCCGAATGCTGTGAGCAGTTGGCGGTTACCGAGCAATTGCTGCGGGACCTGGGGGCCGCGGGCAAACCTACCCTTTATGTGTTCAACAAGTGCGACAGGGAAGTTCCCGAGGGCTTTGTTCCTCCCGCGATGCTTCGGGACGGTGCGGTCTGCCGAATTTCGGCCAAGACAGGAGAGGGAATTGACGGGTTGGTGGAGCAGATCGAGTCCTTCGTCATGGCCGGTCGCCGTCGCCTGACCTTTGTGATTCCCAATGCCGAGGCAGGTGCGCTGACCAAGCTGTATCAGAATGCCAATGTGGAATCGGTGGACTACGGCCCGGAAAATATTACCGCCGTGGCCGTGGCTGATGCCAAAACTGCGGGGATGCTCCGCCGTTATCTCGGGGAGGACAGCTATGGCCAAAGCGAAGACGAAGACGAGTGAGACCAGCGTCCCCGAAATTCCCAAGTATGTCACCCTTGCGCGGGAAGCGGAGGCGGAATTTGAAGAGAAGAGATCCCGCTTCATCGGCCGTGCCGCGCCGGTGAAGACCGAGGAGGAGGCCCAGG
>JAFTUB010000066.1 GCA_017466495.1 Clostridia bacterium | reverse complement strand
TGGAGCACATTACCGGCGGCGGTGCCGATGCCGCCTTTGCCGCGCTTTACGGAGAAGCGGCGGGGGAGAAGCGTCAGCGCGCCCGGGATGCCATCCTTGCCTTTGGCCGTTTGTACGGCGAGTCGGGGGAGGTCATGCTCCTGTCCGTCCCCGGCCGCTCCGAGCTGTCGGGCAACCACACCGACCACAACCACGGCCGCGTCATTGCCGCGTCCATTGACCTGGATATCATTGCGGTGGCCCGCCCCAGAGAGGACAGCATCGTCCGCCTGCTGAGCGAGGGCTTCCGCCCCAATACGGTGGATCTTGACCGCTTCACCGCCCCCGACGAGAATCAGATGTTTACCTCCAACGCCCTCATCGCCGGCATGGCCGCCTGCTTCCGCGAGGCAGGTCTGCAGGTAGGGGGATTCGATGCCTATACCACCTCCAACGTCTTCAAGGGCTCGGGACTCTCTTCCTCGGCAGCCTTCGAGGTCATGATGGGCACCATCCTCTCCCACCTCTTCAACGACGGCAAGGTTGACCGGGTGGAGATCGCCAAGATGGCACAGGTCACCGAGAATCGCTTCTTCGGCAAGCCCTGCGGCCTGATGGATCAGGTGGCCTGCGCCCACGGCGGCATTGTGGCCATCGATTTCGCCGATCCCGCCGCCCCCGTCATCACCCCCATGGACTTCGACCTCACCGCGGCCGGCTACGCCCTCTGCATCATCAACACCGGGGGCAGCCACGCCGACCTCAACGACGACTACGCCTCGGTTCCCGCCGAGATGAAAGCTGCAGCAGCAGCCATGGGCGTGCCCGTTCTCAGAGAGACCGACGAGCAGGCCTTCGTGGCCGCCATCCCAATCCTTCGTGAGCAGGTGGGGGACCGCGCAATCCTCCGCGCCCTCCACTTCTTTGCCGAGAACCGTCGGGTGGAGGCCCAAACCGAAGCCCTGCGGGCAGGCGACCTGGACCGCTTCCTTTCGGGCGTTCTCGCCTCCGGCCGCTCCTCCTTCTGCTACCTGCAGAACGTCTACACCAACAAAAATGTGGCCGAGCAGGGGCTCTCCCTTGCCCTCGCCGTCACCGAGCGGGCCCTGGGCGACATCCCCGGCACCGCGTGGCGTGTCCACGGCGGCGGCTTTGCCGGCACCATCCAGGCCTTCGTCCCCGCCCGGTACGCCTCCGATTACGCCGCCCAGATGAACGCCGTCTTCGGCGAGGGTGCCTGCCACATCCTCCACGTCCGCCCCACCGGCGCCGCAAGACTGGCGTAACCGCAGGAACGGGCGGATATGGAATCCGCCCCTACAAGGTCGTGCCTACCAAACATAATCTCATTTCATGAAAGTTTTCGCGGGGGACTGGGGGCGCCTTTTTCAAAAGGCACCCCCAGCGGGGCGCGGGGCAGAGCCTCGCACGCACCCCCCACAGGAAGGTAACTATGCCGAAAAACAAAAAGAAATCCGCTCCCCGCCGCCGGGAGAAGGAACTGACCCCCGCACAGCAGGTCAAGCGCCGCCTGGGAGAATTCAACTGGCGGCTGCTCCTTATACTGGCCGTCAACACCGTGGTGATCTTCGGCCTCTACCGCATTTTGGTGGGGCTGGGATATTTCGTCATCATCTCCTCCATCTATTTCCTGGTGCTGCTGGGGCTGATCTGCGGCTACATCATCTACAACCGGGCCATGGTGGCGCGGAACATCACCCCCGACCAGCTCCCCGAGGACTGGAGCGAGGAAAAGAAGAAGGAATTTTTTGCCGAGGCCGAGCGCCGCGTCAAGCGCTCCAAGTGGATGCTCACCCTGATCTTCCCCCTCTGCATCACCTTCTGCTTTGAGATCATCTACCTCTACATCATTGACCCCTGGATGAACCGATGAAGACACCCTTTCTCTGTGCCCTCTACTCGGGCTCCCGGGGCAACGCTGTGCTCATCCGCGCCGGGGGATCCACAATCTTAGTGGATGCCGGCCGCTCTGCCCGGGCCCTCTGCACGGCCCTGACCGAGGTGGGCTCCTCCATCGGGGAGATCGACGCCATCTTCCTTACCCACGAACATACCGACCACACCGGGGCCCTGGAGGTGCTGCTTCGCCGCCACCCCATCCCCGTGCACATCACCGAGCCCTCCGCCCCGCGGCTGATGGCCATCCCCGAAATCGCCGCCTGCGCGGTGATCCATCCCCCCCTCTACGAGGCAAAAATCGGGGCGCTTGCCCTGCGCAGCTTCCCCGTCTCCCATGACAGTGCCTGCTGCGTGGGCTTCCGCATCGCCTCCCCCGAGGGGGAGATCGGCTACGCCACCGATGCGGGCTATCTTGCCGACAGCCTGCGGGAGGGCCTCATGGGCTGCTCCACCGTGGTGCTGGAGTGCAACCACGACCCCGAGATGCTCATGACCGGGCGCTATCCCCCCGACCTCAAGCGGCGGATCGCCTCCCGGCGGGGACATCTGTCCAATCCCGACTGCGCGCTCTTAGCCGGGGAGCTGGCCGAGGCGGGGATGCGCCGCCTGCTGCTGGCCCACCTCTCGGAGGAGAACAACACCCCCGACCTGGCATATTGCGAGCTGGCCGCGGCCCTCGGTCCGCGCCTGACCGAGAACGGCGGGGACATCACCCTCCGCATCGCCGAACAAAACGCCCCCGTCCTCCTCTGCGGCGGGGACTGTCAGTGAGGATATCTATGCTCAGCTGTAAATTCATCACCGTCGGCACCCTCAAGGAAAGCTACCTCAGAGAGGCCGCCGCCGAGTACACCAAACGCCTCGGGGCCTTCTGCCGCCCCGAAATCGTCTCCCTCAAGGAGGCCCGCCTGCCCGAGAATCCCTCGGCGGCACAGATCGCCGCCGCCCTGCGGGACGAAGCCGGCCGCATTCTCGCCGCTATCCCGCCCCGGGCCATGAAGATCGCCCTCTGTGTGGAAGGAAAGCAGTATGACTCCCCGGCTTTGGCCGAGCTGCTGGCACGGGGCGCCGAGAACTCCGGCTCCCTCTGTTTTATCATCGGCTCATCCCACGGCCTGGACGAATCGGTGAAGGCCGCCTGCGACCTCCGCCTCTCGGTGTCAAAGCTCACCTTCCCCCACCAGCTCATGCAGGTCATCCTGCTGGAAGCCGTCTACCGTGCGCTGTCGATCCAGCACGGGACGAAGTACCATAAGTAAGAATACATTTGGGGAAACCCTTTTTTGAAAAAAAGTTTCCTCCCGCGACGTTTGATGTTTTTGGGCCGGAACGGCCCAAAATAGCGGCGTTCCCGCCGCTAAATCAAACTCGACGGAAAGTCACGCATGAATGCGTGACTTTCCCAAGCCCCTTTCCAAAAAACGGTAAAATTGGGTTTGCGGAAAGTTTTTGCGGAGGGGTTTG
>JAFTUB010000065.1 GCA_017466495.1 Clostridia bacterium | reverse complement strand
TCCGTGCTTTCGGAGGACATATCCGCCAAAAGCCCACAGAGTGCGGCTTCACTCACTCCGCCTTGCCCGCACAAATCGGCCATTTTCTCCTCCAGCAGGGTAAAGCAGACCGCATATTTCCGGGCCAGCGCCCGCCCCCCGTCGGTAAGGTGAGCAAGCCCGAAGGTCTCCTGCCTGACCACACCAAGGTCACCGAGTGCCCGCAGCATCTGATGCACGCTGGGACGGCTGAGCCCCAGGGCCTCGGCCAGCTCCACATTTTTCACTCCGCATCCGCCCCGGGAAAGGCGGTCCAGCCAAAGGATGTATCGGATCTGCGCTCCCGTAAATCTCACCGCGTGATGCAAAACTGACCTCCGTCCTCAAAAAGGGGATGTGACCCGAGGCCACACCCCTTTTTCTTTTCGTTTTATTTGCGGCTCTGCCCCTTATCCGGCTTTCCGGAGCCGCATCCGCACTGCCCGCCGCATTGCCGGGAGCAGGAACAGCCGATGCACTTCTCCCCGCGCCGCTTGGCCCGAACGATATACCAAACCGCCGCGGCGGCAATGGCCGCCAGAATGAGGATGACAATGACATTTTCCATATTTTTCGTTTATTTTCCTGCTGCGCTCAGGGCGTACTCCGCCTTGAGCTTTTGGTTGGTATTGTTGATGATGGCAATGATCGCACCCGCCATGGAGAGAACGGCAGCGAGGCCTGCGATTGCTGCGACGACGTTCAGCGTGACGCCGGTAACGATGGTACCGATGGTGTAAACAAGGTAAGCCACGGTGTAGCCGGTTGCGAGCTGGAGACCGATACCGCCCCAAACCCATTTTGCGCTCTTCATTTCGGCGTTCATGGCACCGATGGCGGCGAAGCAGGGCGGCGTATAGAGGTTGAACATCAGGTAAGCGAGAGCCGCAACCTTGGTGATGGCCATGATGCCGGCAACTTCAGCACCTGCGCCTTCCATGAGGGCAAGTTCTTCCGTATCGATGAGGTTCTCAAGACCCACGAAGCAAACGGCCAGCGTGCCGACGACGTTTTCCTTTGCGATGAACCCGGTAACAGCTGCTGCTGCAAGCTGCCAGGAGAGAACGCCAACAATCGGAACGAGGAGGTACGCGAAGGGAGATGCAATGGAAGCGAGGATGGACTGATCCGCAGACTCAGCCACAGCAAAGCTCCAGGTGAAGGTCTGCATGAGCTGAACGGCCATGTTGCAGAGGAGGATGATGGTGGCCGCCTTGACAATGTACGCCCAGCCGCGGCTGCACATGGACTTGAATGCGCCCCAGAGGGAGGGAGCCTTGTACTCGGGAAGCTCAATGATGAAGAAGGACTTTCTTGCCTTGTAGCCGGCGATCTTGTTGACAAGCAGAGCGCCGAGAAAAATAAGTACAATACCGGAGAGGTACATCAAAGTGCTGACCCAGCCTGCGTCATCGAAGAACGCACCGGCAAAGAGGGCGATAACGGGGATCTTCGCACCGCAGGGCATGAAGGGCGCCAGCATGGCGGTAGCTCGGCGCTCGCGCTCGTTGCGGATGGTGCGGCTGGCCATGATGCCGGGAACGGCACAGCCGATGGTGATGACAAAGGGAATCACCGACTTGCCGGAAAGACCGACCTTCTTGAAAATGGGATCAAGCACAACCGCAACGCGGGACATATACCCGCAGTCCTCGAGAAGGGCGATGAGGAAGTACATCACCATAACGAGAGGCAGGAAGCCCACAACGGCTACCACACCGCCGATGACACCGTCAACGAGAATCGCGGAAAGAAGGGGGGAAGCGTCTGCGAGCAGTTCGCCTACCCATCCCTGGAAGGCTTCCAGCCAGCCCACAAGCAGGTCTGCAATGGGCGTGCCCACCCAAACCTGGGAAATTTGGAACACAAGGAACATAACCACCGCGAAGATCGGAATGCCCAGCCACTTGTTGGTGAGCACCGCGTCAATCTTGTCGCCGATGTTCTTATCCCGGGTGAGCACCTTGCGGTTTTCCACAGACTTTACAATGCCGTTTACAAATTCGAAACGCTTGCGGTCGGCAGCTTCTACGGCAGCGTTATCGGTGAGGTCGATCTCGCCCTGATGATAGGGAGAAGACTGTGCCTTGCCGGATGCCGCAGCGGCAGCTTCAACCACGGCCTTCAGCCCGTCGGCGGAGGTTGCGGTGGTGGCGACAACCGGGCAGCCAAGCTTTGCCGACAGCGCATCGGCATCAATCCTGTTGCCCTTCTTTTCGTTGAGGTCGCTCTTGTTGAGGGCAACCACCACGGGAACGCCCAGCTCCAGCAGCTGGGTGGTGAAAAACAGACTGCGGGAGAGGTTGGTGGCATCCACGATGTTGATGATCACATCGGGGTTTTCCTGTCTGACGTAGGAGCTGGTGATGCTCTCTTCGCTGGTGAAGGGCGACATGGAGTACGCGCCGGGCAGGTCAACGGCGATCAGCTGCTCGCTGCCTGCATATGCCTTTTTGATGGGATGCTCTTTTTTGTCTACCGTTACCCCCGCCCAGTTGCCTACCTTTTCGTTGCGGCCGGTCAGGGCGTTGTACATGGTGGTCTTGCCTGAGTTGGGATTCCCTGTCAGGGCAATTCTCATGAGATGTCCTCCTTATTTTGATCCTTTCGGATATAAATTCGGGTTGTTATACGGTTAGCGTCAACTAACCGACGGGGAAAAATAACCAGCTTGCTGAGGAGAGGTGTGTTCTCCGCGATGAACTTTCCATGGCCAAGAAATTATATCATGATCGCTTCAGCAAGCTGATTATCCATATTGTATCTGCCGTCCTTGATGGCAACCACGCAGCCGCCTTTGAGATGGCGCACCACCGTGATGGCCTCCCCGCTGTAACAGCCAAGGGAAAACAGAAAGGCGTTGAGCTCTTCGTCATCGGTTTCAATTCGGCTTATGATATATTCCTTGCCGTCCTGTGCTTCTCTCAGATTCATCGTAAGCTCCTTTCCCCGACTGAATTTACAGTTAGTATCAACTAACCGAACTATATTATAGACGATTTTTGGCCGATTGTCAATTATTTTTTTCCATTTTCTGTAATTTCGTGTATCTTCACCACGCAGTTAGCGAAAACTAACCCCCCACAAAAAGCAATCTGCACAAATTTGTTTGCCCACCCAAACTCCGCACAACCCCCAAAATTTAAGCTTGTTCTTTTTTGGAAAAGTTTTTGGGGATTCCAAAGGCCCTTTTTTCAAAAAGGGCCTTTGGCGGGGCATGGGGCGGAGCCCCGCCATTTCCCCACAAAACACTTGCACAAAACTCCGCCATATGATATAATGGAAAAAAACGCCGCTGGCGATAAAAGAGAGGCAATATTATGCGTAAATATCTTCTTCCCGCAACCGGAAATGACTACAAGGCCAATCTGCACTGCCATACCAACGTCTCGGACGGCAGACAGTCTCCCGAGGAGATGAAGGCCGACTACATGGCACAGGGCTATTCCATCATCGCCTACACCGACCACGATATTCTCATCCCCCATCCTGAGCTGGCCGAGGAGAATTTCCTTCCCCTCAACAGCTTTGAGGTGGAAATCAAAGCCCCCGACATCGAGAACAAATCCGCCTGCAAGACCTGCCACATCTGCATGATCGCGCTGGAGCCCGACAACCTCACCATGCCTTTCTGGCACCGGGAAAAATACCTGTTCGGCAACGCCCTGAAGCACCGCGACGAGGTGAAGTTTGACGAGAGCAAGCCCGACTACGAGCGGGTCTACTCCCACGAGGGCATCAGCGAGATTATGAAAATGGGCCGCGACGCCGGCTTCTTCGTCACCTACAACCATCCCCGCTGGTCCCAGGAAAACTATGCCCAGTACAGCGGCTATGTGGGTATGAGCGCCATGGAGGTATGCAATTTCTCCTGCTGCTGCGCAGGCTACGACGATCATAATGGCGCTGTGTATGATGATATTCTCCGTGAAGGCCGCCATATTTTCTGCATTGCAGCAGACGACAACCACGGGTACAGCGACCGCTTCGGCGGCTTCACCGTGATCCGCGCCGATAAGCTGGAGTACCGCACCATCACCCGTGCCCTTGAGGAAGGCAGCTTCTACGCCTCCGAAGGCCCCACCATCGGCGAGCTGTGGTACGAGGACGGCCAGCTCCACGTCACCTGCAGCGATGCCCGCGAGATCACCCTCTGCAAGGGCAGCCGCCGCAACAAGCCCGTCCGCGGCGAGAACGGCGCCCCCATCAACGAGGCCACCTTCCCCGTGGTTCCCGATGATGTCTATGTCCGGGTCACCGTCACCGACTTTGCCGGCAACAAGGCCTACACCAACGCCTACTTCGTGGACGAGCTGATGAAGGAGGAAAACTGATGCCCGCCAACGTAATTTCGCGCTTCCTGCGCTATGTTTCCTTCGGCACCACCTCCGACAGCGCCTCCCACACCGTCCCCACCACCGAATCGCAGAAGGTGCTGGGGGAGGCCATTGCCGAGGAACTCCGCGCCATGGGCCTGACCGACGCCGAGATGGACGGGCAGGGCTACGTCTACGCCACCCTCCCCGCCACCCCCGACTGTGCCGATCTCCCTGCCGTGGGCTTCATCGCCCACATGGACACCTCCCCCGATGTGTCGGGAGAAGGGGTGAATCCCCGCATCGTGTCCTATGCCGGAGGCGATATCCCCCTGGGGAACGGCGAGTGCCTCTCTGCCGCCGCCTTCCCGAACCTCGCCCGCTATGTGGGCCAGGAGCTCATTGTCACCGACGGCACCACCCTACTGGGTGCCGATGACAAAGCCGGCGTGGCCGAAATCGTCACCGCCTGCGCTTATCTCCTCGCTCACCCCGAGCTGTCCCACCCCACCGTGGCCATCTGCTTTACCCCCGACGAGGAGGTGGGACGGGGCGCGGATCACTTTGACTTTGCCCGCTTCCCGGCCAAGGTGGCCTACACCGTGGACGGCGGCGAGCTGGGCGAGCTGGAATACGAAAACTTCAACGCCGCCTCGGCTACCGTGCACATCAAAGGGGTCAACATCCACCCCGGCACCGCCAAGAACAAGATGAAAAACGCCGCCCTGCTGGCCGCAGAGGTGGTAAACGCCCTTCCCCCCGCAGAGACACCCGCCCACACCGAGGGCTACGAGGGCTTCTATCACGTCACCGATATCCACGCCGAAACCACCGACGCCAGCGTCCACATGATCATCCGCGACCACGATTGGGACAAGTTCGAGGCCCGTAAGGCCTTTGTGTCCCGGCTGGTGGACTACCTCAACGCCGTCCACGGGGAAGGCACCTTCACCCTCTCCATGCGGGACAGCTATTATAATATGAAGGAAAAGATCCTTCCCCACATGGAGCTGATCCACCGGGCCGAGGCCGCCATGGCCCAGGCCGGGGTGGAGCCCGTCACCGTCCCCATCCGCGGGGGCACCGACGGCGCACGCCTCTCCTGGGAGGGTCTCCCCTGCCCCAACCTCTCCACCGGCGGCGCCAACTTCCACGGCATCCACGAGTTCATCCCCGTGCAGTCGCTGGAGAAAATGGTGCAGGTACTGGTCAATCTCGCTGTTCTGTTTGGGAAAGAATAAGCAGGCCGCGGGGAGGGGCTTTTTGAAAAAAGTCCCTCCCCACACCCCTCCCCAAAAACTTTCCAAAAATGGGGTGGGCGTAACGGGTTTTGTCAATCCTTATCTGCGAAAGTTTT
>JAFTUB010000064.1 GCA_017466495.1 Clostridia bacterium | reverse complement strand
TAACACCAGCGGTCGATATGTGAGGTTTCGGCAGGATTGATGTAATATTTTCGCGGCGTAGGTGTCCGCGGGCCGCTGTAGGTATCGATGAGCACCAGCTTGATCTTCATCCGTTCGGGGATAATACTTTTGATGTACACCGCCGCCGACCGTCCCACCGACAGATCAAGGGAAGGCAGGCGATCGTCCCGCAGTTCGGCCAGGCCGGCAAGGTTGGGGGTCAGTTCCACAAAAATGCCGTAGTTCTCGATGCTTCGCAGGATCCCCGCCACCGTCTGCCCCACCGCAAAACGGCAGGCATTCTCCTCCCAGGTGCCCAACAGTTCTCGGTGGGTGACAAAGACCCGATCGCGATCACGGTCGATCTGCTTGACCACCACCGGGATAAAATCGCCTCCCGAAAAGCGGTCGCGGGGGTGAGCAATGCGGGACACCGAGATACAATCCACCGACAGCAAAGAGGAAATCCCGCAGCCGATATCTACAAACGCCCCGAAGGGCTCCAGGTGGGTCACCCGGGCGGGGATAATGTCCCCGGGCCGCAGAGCGGCAATGTAGTTCCGTGCGCATTCTTCCTGGGCGGCACGTCGGGACAGGAGAGCGCACATCCGTCCCCCTTCCCGCACAAAGCCCGTCACCTTGAAGCACACCGCTTTGCCTACACGGGTAATCACGGCGATATCCTTGAGCTCCTCCTCACGGCGGCAGCGGAGCACCTCCTCCCGGGGGATGATTCCTTCCATGCAGCCCAGGTCCACATGAAGGGCCAGACGGCTGTCACATAGGTGCACTGTTCCCTCCAAAATTTTCCCCTGCTGCATGGCCCTCTCCAGGGCGGCGGGGGTGGCGGTGTATTCCCGGTTCTCGGGCTGGGTGATCAGCATTCCTTCGGGTTTGTACGAATTGATGGGCGACATATCTGCACTTCCTTTCACTTGACTGTTCCATCCTATGCGCCGTGGCGGGGAGATATGCACCGAAATAAAAAGCTGTTCTCCCTCCCCTCTTTTTGGCTCTCCCCTTGACAAAAGCAAAAAAATGGGGCATAATATAGAGTGGAAGCATTTTACCGTTTGAAAGCAATTTTTCCAAGGAGAATATCATGGAACAAAGCAAGATCGACCGGATCAATGCCCTGGCCCGCAAGGCCAAGGCTGAGGGGCTCACCGAAGAGGAAAAGGCCGAGCAGGCCGTTCTGCGGAAGGAGTATATCGAATCCTACCGCGCATCCCTTCGCGCGATGCTGGAAAACACCGTCATCCAACGCCCCGACGGCAGCCGCGAGGCACTGATCAAGAAAGATTGACCCATCTCCCCAATCACAAAAAGGAGTAACTTGTATGAAAACCGACATTCAGATCGCCCAGGAAGCCAAGATGCTTCCCATTACCGACATTGCCCGCAAGCTGGACATTGCCGATGAAGAGCTTGAGCTCTACGGCCGCTACAAGGCCAAAATCACCGACGGATTCGAGCGCCGGATGCAGGACAAGCCCGACGGCAAGCTGATTCTCGTCACCGCCATCAACCCCACCCCTGCAGGTGAAGGCAAGACCACCACCACCGTCGGCCTTGGCATGGCCATGGAGAAAATCGGCCGCAAGGCAATCATCGCTCTGCGTGAGCCCTCTCTCGGCCCCGTGTTCGGGGTCAAGGGCGGTGCCGCAGGCGGCGGTTACGCCCAGGTGGTGCCCATGGAGGACATCAACCTCCATTTCACCGGCGACTTCCACGCCATCACCGCCGCAAACAATCTCCTCTGCGCCATGATCGACAATCATCTTCAGCAGGGCAATGCCCTGGGCATCGACCAGCGCCGCATTCTCTTCGCCCGTGTCACCGACACCAACGACCGCGCCCTGCGCAACATCGTGGTGGGTATGGGCAGCCGCGTGGACGGCATTCCCCGTGAGGACCACTTCATGATCACCGTGGCCTCCGAGGTCATGGCCATCCTCTGTCTGGCTGACTCCATCGCCGACCTCAAGCGCCGCCTGGGCAGCATTCTGGTGGCCTACACCTACGACGGCCGTCCGATCTATGCCCGCGATCTGCAGGCCGAGGGAGCCATGGCCGCCCTCCTCAAGGATGCCCTCAAGCCCAACCTGGTGCAGACCCTGGAGAACACCCCCGCCATTATCCACGGCGGTCCCTTCGCCAACATTGCTCACGGCTGCAACTCCATCCGCGCCACCAAGCTGGCCATGAAGCTGGCCGATTATACGATCACCGAGGCGGGCTTCGGCGCTGACCTGGGTGCTGAAAAGTTTCTGGATATCAAGTGCCGCAAGGGCGGCCTTTCCCCGTCTGCCATCGTCCTGGTGGCTACCGTCCGCGCCCTCAAATACAACGGCGGCGTGAAAAAGGAAGACCTCGCTGCTGAAAATCTCGACGCTCTCCGCGCCGGTGCCGTCAACCTCGAGGCACATCTGGACAACCTGGCCCAGTACGGTGTCCCCGTTGTGGTGGCCATCAACCGCTTCGGCACCGACACCGATGCCGAGCTGGAGCTGCTCCGCAAGATCTGCATCGACCGCGGGGCTGACTTTGCCCTCTCTGAGGTCTTTGCCCGGGGCGGCGACGGCGGTATCGAGTTGGCCGAGAAGGTCGTGGCCGCCTGCGAAAAGCCCTCCTCCTTCAAGCTGCTTTACCCCGATGAAGCTTCCATCAAGGAAAAAATCGAGACCATCGCCAAGAAAATCTACGGTGCCGCCGAGGTCAAGTATCTCCCCGCTGCCGAGAAGTCCATCGCCGATTTCGTGGCCCTTGATCCCAAATACGCCTCCTTCCCCGTCTGCATGGCCAAGACCCAGTACTCCCTCTCGGACGATGCATCCAAGCTGGGCCGTCCCACCGGCTATACCCTGACAGTGCGTGAGGTCAAGCTGTCGGCGGGTGCTGAGTTCATGGTGGTGCTCACCGGTGCCATTATGACCATGCCCGGCCTGCCCAAGGCTCCCGCCGCCATCCGCATCGATGTGGATGATGCCGGCAACATTACGGGGCTGTTCTGATGACCGAAGAACTGTTTCTGCGCACCACCGCCTCGGCAGAAGAAACCGAGGCGGTGGGAGCGTGGCTGGCCGAACAGCTGGCGGACGGTACTTACCCGCCCTTCATCGCCCTTTATGGGGATCTGGGCGTGGGAAAAACCGCGCTGACCCGCGGACTGGCATCGGTTCTCGCCCCGGGCTCCCTCGTGCGCTCCCCTACCTTCGCCCTGGTCAACGAATACCGCAACGGCAAAACGCCCCTCTTCCATTTCGATATGTACCGGGTAGAGGGGGAGGACGATCTGGAGTCCATCGGCTACTGGGACTACCTCGACCGGGGCATCTGCGTGGTGGAGTGGAGCGAGAAAATCCCCTTCGCCCTGCCCGACCGCTATCTGCGCGTCACCATTGAAAAGCTGCCCGACGATCTCAACGCCCGCAGCATCACCGTACAGCTTGTACGCTGAAAGGATACACCATGCTGATTTTAGCCCTTGACTCAACCGCCGTTGCGGCATCCGTGGCCGTGACCGAGGACGAACGGCTGCTTGCCCTCTATCACCTCAACAACGGCAACACCCACAGCGAGACCCTGCTCCCCATGGTGGAGTCGATCATGACCCGCCTCGGCCGTGATATGGAAGAGGTCGACCTCTTCGCTGTTTCATCCGGTCCCGGCTCCTTCACCGGCGTGCGCATCGGTGCCGCCACCATCAAGGGGCTGGCCTTCGGGCGAAACAAGCCCTGTGTAGGGGTGTCCACCCTGGAGGCTCTCGCCGGGAATCTGCTCGGCACCGCACGGAATGGAGAAATCGTCTGCCCCGTCATGAATGCACGCCGCGGGCAGGTATACAACGCCCTCTTCCGCGTCACCCCCGACGGACTTGAGCGCCTCACCGAGGATCGGGCCATTTCGGTGGCTGACCTGGAGGCAGAACTGGTCGCCATGGATGCGGCGGCCAACTTCCCGGTCCATCTGGTGGGAGACGGCGTGGCCGTCACCCTGGCCTACGCCTCCGATCCCTCCGATCTCGCACTTTTCCGTCCCGCCCCCCCTCTGCTGAAAGAACAGAACGCCTACTCGGTAGCCATGTGCGCGCTGCGCGCTGCCCGCGCCGGCAAAACCGTCAGCGACACCGAGCTTGCTCCCGTCTACCTGCGCCCCTGCCAGGCTGAGCGGGAACGGATGGAGCGACTTCAGACCGAGAAGCAGGCATAACCAGTCCGCCGATTTTTCTTGACAGTCATGTGATTGTGTGATATACTTTGAATATACTTCACATCACACAAAGGAGACTGTCATGAAGCAATCCAAATTTTTCTTTGTCCGCAAATTTCTCATCGCCGATCTGCTGACCCTCGTGCTCTACATTGCCCTCTACTCTTTCTGGGGGGCGATTGTCAGCGAAATCGAACAGCGTTTTTTACGAGACCTGGTCATCGCTTCTGCCACCGGCATCCTGTTCGGCTTCCTGCTGACCTGGTGCACCTGGGTGTTCCGCGGACCGGGTGAAGATCTGGTCAGTAAAATGGAAGCTCCCTTTGCGGCCGGATTTCTGCCCCGCTGCCGCCAACTGATTGCCGATGCCAAGCCCACACTGGTTCTGCTGGCCATTTCCGCGCTGTGCGACATGGCGGTCATGCTGCTGGCTCTGCTGGGCATCGTCGAGCGGCTTCCGCTGAATTTTTTATACATGGGACTCTCCATCCAGAACGTCTGGCTGAACGTGCCCTTCCTCTCCTCAATCTATGGCTTTGTCTTTGTCGGTGCCTGGCATCTCTTCTTTCTCTGGCTCTACCAGAACAAGTGGTACCGAAACTGGCACAGCGAACAATAACTACTCCCTATTTGAAAGGAATTTATCATGAGCAAAACCATCGTACTCGGCTGCGACCATGCCGGCTATCTCATCAAGGACTGCGTTATCGACCACATCAAGGCAAAGGGCTACAACGTCATTGAGGTTGGTACCTACTCCGCCGATTCCTGCCACTACCCCATCTTTGCCCACCGCGCCTGCAAGAAGCTGCAGGACGGCGAGGCCGACATCGGTATTCTCATCTGCGGTACCGGCATCGGTATGAGCATGGCCGCCAACAAGCACAAGGGCATCCGCGCTGCCTGCTGCTCCGACACCTTCTCTGCCCGCCTGACCCGCCAGCACAACAATGCCAACGTCCTCTGCTTCGGCGAGCGCGTCATCGGCAAGGGGCTGGCCCTGGAGCTGGTGGACGCATTCCTTGACACCGAATTTGAGGGCGGCAAGCACGCCACCCGCATCGGTATGGTAGCCGACATCGAAAACGGCACCTTTGAAGAGTAATGTCCATCACCTCTTCCATTGCCGATCTGCTGCGTACCGCCGCGGGGATTGAGACGCACCGCTTCACCTCGGCCATCATCGTTGCCGCCGGGGCCTCCCGCCGCATGGCAGGCGCCGGCTCGAAGCAGATGATGGAGCTGGAGGGGATGCCCGTCATCGCCCGCACCTTGCGCACCTTCAACGATTCCCCGCACATTGACGAGATTATCGTGGTTGCCCGGGAGGACGAGATGGAGATCTACCCCCGCCTCAGCCAGCTCTACGGCTTCACCAAAATTGCCGCGGTGGTCAAGGGAGGCGAGACTCGCGCCGAGTCGGTAATGCGGGGCTTCCGAAAAATCAGCGACAAGGCAAAATATGTGGCCATCCACGACGGGGCCCGCTGTCTGCTCACCGAGGAAATGCTCACTGCCGTTTGGCAGAAGGCACACCGCCACGGTGCCGCCATTGCCGCCACCCGGGCCATCGACACCATTAAGCTTGCCGATGACAAGGGCTTCGTGGCCGAGACCCGGGACCGCAATCTGATCTGGCAGGCGCAGACCCCACAGATCTTCGCCGTCAATGTCTACACCGCTGCCCTCTACACCGCAAAGGAAAACGGCACTCTGGACAGCGCCACCGATGATTCCTCCCTGGTGGAGGCCATCCGGCACCCGGTCAAGCTGGTGGAATGCGGCCGCGACAATCTGAAAATCACCACCCCCGATGATCTTGTCCGGGTTTCGGGCATCCTCGCTGCCCGCCGCGCCGCGGCGGCAGAGCGAGCACCCCAAGGCGGGACTAAACAGGAGGATGCAACATGAGAATCGGACACGGATACGATGTACACCGCCTGGTGGAGGGCCGCCGACTGATCTTAGGCGGGGTGGACATTCCCCACACCACCGGTCTGCTGGGGCATTCGGATGCAGATGTGCTGACCCATGCCATTATGGATGCCATTCTCGGCGCGCTGGGGCTTGGGGACATTGGCCGCCATTTCCCCGACACCGATCCCGCCTATGCCGGTGCGGACAGCCTCGGCCTTGCGGCACGGCTGGTGCCCATGATGGCCGAAGCCGGTCTTTCGGTAGGCAATATTGATGCCACCGTCATTGCGCAAGCCCCCAAGCTCGCCCCCTACCTGCCCCAAATGAAGGATAATCTCGCCCGTGCCCTCGGAACAACCCCAGATCGCATCAACATCAAGGCCACTACCGAGGAACATCTGGGCTTCACCGGGGAGAAGCTGGGCATTGCTGCCCATGCCGTCTGCCTGCTGATCTAAAAAAGAGATGCTGCCGGGGCAGCATCTCCACGGGAGAAATTTTTATGCGTCGTTTGACGGTTTGAGGCAGGAATGCCCCAAACCGCGGCGTTCCCGCCGTCAAATCAAACTCGGCGGAGTGCCGCGCCCATCGGCGCGACACTCCCTGAAGCGCACACGGCGCGGGGTTTGGTTTTACGTCCCGCTTTTTTCTCTCCTGCCGCGCCGACCTTGCGCGAACTTTCATCTGCGGCTGCGTTTTCGCCGCTGATACCATCATATGGTCAAACCGGATTTCTGCTACAATTTATCATTCTATATTCCCGAAAGGAGATCTCCCATGATCTACATTTCCCCTTCCATCCTTGCCGCTGACTTTTCCTGCCTGGCTGACGAAGTTGCCCGCGTGGAAACCGCCGGAGCCGATTACCTGCACCTGGATGTAATGGACGGCGCATTCGTACCAAACATGAGCTTCGGTGCCTGCGTCATCTCCTCCATCCGCCGTCAGAGCAAGCTGCTCTTTGACGTACACCTGATGATCAACGAGCCCCAGCGCTACATTGATGACTTCATCAAGGCCGGCGCCGATCTGATCACCATCCACTCTGAGAGCTGCGAGGATCCCATCTCCGTAATCCGCTACATCCGCGAGCGCGACGTCCGCGCCTGCATCGCCATCAAGCCCGCCACCCCCGCCGAAGTTCTGCTTCCCTACCTGGAGGAGCTGGACATGGTGCTGGTCATGACGGTTGAGCCCGGCTTCGGCGGTCAGAAGATGATCCCCGAGACCCTGGACAAGGTCCGCACCATTCGCCGCGAGGCAGAGGCCCGCGGGCTGAAGCTGAACATCGAGGTGGACGGCGGCATCACCGAGGAGAACATCTGGCGCTGCACCGCCAACGGTGCCAACGTCATCGTTGCCGGCTCCGCCATCTTCAAGACCACCCGTCCCCGCTCGGTCATGCAGAAGATGCGCGCCGAGGCCGCAGAGCACACCTTTGCCGGCTGATTCTCGCCGACAAAAAAATCCCCGGGAACCCGATCGGGTTCCCGGGGATTTTTATTTTACGGGAGATAACCGCTTACAGTTCTTCCACCGTGACCACACCGCCGATGGTGGCTACCGTGGCGAGCACCGAATCGTGGGAGTGCTTCTTCTGCATCTCAATGGACAGCACCGCGCTGTGGGCAGTACTCTCCCCCTTCAGCTTGTTGAGCTCAATGTTGAAGATACGCATATCCATACCGCGCAGGGTGTCGAGGATCTGGGGGAGGTCATCGCTCTGAGAGAATTCCACCAAAATGCTCATAATGCGGGAGGTAGAGCGAACCTTACGATCGAAGTATGTAAACAGGGTGGTGGTCAGCAGAATCACGATACAGGCCAGGAGCGCCCCCTCGTAGAAGCCGGCACCAATGGCAAGACCCATACAGGCCGAGGCCCAAAGTCCTGCGGCGGTGGTCAGGCCGTTGACCTGACGGTGACCGGTAACAATAATGGTACCTGCGCCAAGAAAACCGATACCCGAGATAACCTGGGCCCCCAACCGGGAGGCATCCACGATGTACCCATTTTCCATAAGGTACTGGTTGATCATCATCGTCAGGGCAGAGCCGAGACAGACCAGCATATGGGTACGGAAACCGGCGGGGCGACGCTTGCGCTCGCGACCGATACCGATGGCACCGCCGAAGAGCATGGTCAGCAGAACACGCACCGCCACCGATACCAAATTGAAGTCTCGCAGGTAATCCATCATTCTATCTAAAAAGTTCACCACTTCATTCCAAAACTGCATTTCCGATCTCCTTTACAGACAATTATATATATTATACACCATTTGCCGGTGAAAATGCAAGGCAAAAATGAAAATAATTCAAAATATTTTTATTTTTTTGTCAAAAGGGGAGCAAAACCGACATAAGGACTCCGTTTTCGCCGAAACAAAACGGCAATTCACCACAAAAAACGGAGCACCGCGCGAATTTCGCGCAGTGCTCTTTATGCATTTTCTTATTCCCAACCCAATTCCACGGGAATATCCATCTCTTTTCCGCTGCGGTTCACCGTCAGAACCACAGTGTCGCCGCCGCTCATATCCTCCAGCAGGGCATTCAGCTCGGTGACTGTGCTGATGCGGATCCCATCCACCGCAACGATGATATCATTCACCGCCAAACCGGACTTGGCCACGGGATAATCTTCGCTGATGGTGGCAACGATAATTCCGCTGGCGGGGTAGCCCTGGATAATACTCACATTTCCGCCGGTGATGCCAATGATGGGACGGCCGGTCACAAAACTGTTCCCTTCCCCGGCAGAGCCGGTCTCGATGATGGAGTTGAGGATCTCCGCCGCGCCGTTGATGGGCAGGGCGAAGCCGATGCCGTCATAGCCATCGGTAAGCTTAAGGGTGGTAATGCCGATCACCTGTCCGCGGTCATTGATCAGCGGACCGCCTGAGTTTCCGGGATTGATGTTGGCATTGGTTTGAAT
>JAFTUB010000063.1 GCA_017466495.1 Clostridia bacterium | reverse complement strand
CATTGTACGGGATCTGCTGGTGCTTTCCCGTCTGGACAATCAGCGTACCCGCTGGAATATCAGCGAGTTCGATCTGAACGCATCTCTCGGCCGCATGGTAGAGGTGATGCAGGTGGAAGCGGTCTCCCGCAACCAGACCCTGCAGTTTATTCCGGAGGAAGGCGATATGACCATCACCGGTGATGCCGAGCGTATCGAGCAGGTGATCCTGAATCTGGTATCCAATGCGGTCAAATATACCCCCGAAGGGGGAAATATTCTGGTGCGCTCGGGGCACTCCACCCCAGACAGCGTATTTGTTTCGGTCAGAGACAACGGCATCGGTATTCCCGAAGAGGACCAGCCCCGCCTGTTCGAGCGGTTCTATCGGGTGGAAAAAGCCCGTACCTCCGGGACGGGCGGTACCGGCCTTGGCCTGGCCATTGCGAAGGAACTGGTGGAAGCCCACGGCGGCCGCATCGCTCTGCGAAGCAAGCTGAATGTCGGAACGCTGATGGTGGTGGAGCTTCCGCGTCAAACCAAACTGAAATCTACCGAAGACTAAGGAGGTGTGATGTGCCGGGATGCGAACTGTTGAACGATTGAAAACTGTGCTTTTTGTCGGGCTGTTTCTCAGCTCGGCCATTCTGTCGGTGTTCTATATTGCCGATGCCTCCGCAGGTCAGGGCACGGCGGAGGGAAATCTCCCCGCCGAGGTGCTGGCTGTCCTGATGGGGAATGCCGAGGCGGAGGACAGCCTGCCGCCCGACAGCCTGATGCCCGCCTTTTTTGGCATGAAGCAGGCGGGGGAGGAGCCCGTGGGCATTCGCTCGGGTACCGAAATGATGCGGGATCTGAATGAGTTGATCTCTCCCTGGATCGGATTTGCCATGGGGGAGGGAAGTGTGTGCACCGCCGAGGCAGATGCCGCTCGCTGGAAGACCTGTCTTTCGGCGAATGCCTTCTTCTACCTGCGCTGGGACGGAGAATTTCCGGCGGCCATTCTTCGGGCCTATGCACTGCCTGAGGACAAGGATGCTATGCTGACCACGGCGGAGGGCGAGCTTCCCCGGATCCATGAGATATTCCTCTTTCCGCAGGGGCAGACCAATGACGGTGTCTGCGCCGTCAGCCGTGATCTTGCGGGGCAGGTGAGCCTGTGGCGGCAGAAAAACGCCAACACGGCATGGGACGAGACTCTTCCCGACTTCGACGATTTTTCCATCTATCAGTCAAGAGGGATTTTGCAGAGCTTCGACTTTGCAGGGGAACTTTACCCCGATATTTCCTCTCGGCTGCAGTCACTCCCGGTACTGAGGACTCTGATCACGCTTCCGGCCCTGCTGTTCGACTATCCCCTGGCACAGGAACAAAGTGCGGCCCGTATTTCCGATTTTGTTTTGGAATGTTTAGGCTATAACCTCAACAAAGCAACGGGATATTATGAAAGCGAAACGGATACGGCGGTGTTTGTGGAGACCCACGGTACCCTGCGGGCAACCGCGGACACCCTTACCTATGAGGCGACTGATCGCGGCGGGCTTTCGGTGGGTATTTTCCTGGAAAAGGATTCCACTGCCTTCAACCTGCGGGATGACCTGGCAGCAGGGGAAGCCCTGGTAGCTGCACTGCGCCGCGGAGATCGCTTTTTGCTTGGCGGAGCCGCTGAGCCCCGACTGACCTCGATTTCGTTGGAAGGGGATACGCTGATCCTGACTTTCAGCTATTTCTACGAAAATGTTCGCGTTGACCTGTCCTCCCCCGCCGTCACTGTTGCGGTGCGGGATCATACTGTGGTGTCGGTGACGGTGAGATCGGTCAATTATGTGACGGATGAGTATTACCGCCCTTCTGCGCGGCAGCAGTGGATGCTGCAGCTCAGCCGGTATCTGCATGAGCGGGACGGCATCGATACCGATTATGCAATTGTTCTCAGTTACCGCAGAGATGAGGCAGATAACCTGCGGCTGATCGCTGACTGGGGACTTTATCTGATAGGATAAATTTTGCCGAAAGGAGACTGCAATGCGCTGGAATCACATCAAAACCGTTACCATCTGCCTGCTTTTGCTGGTGAATGTGTGGCTGATCTTTCTTTTGGCACAGCGCCATCTTGAGCGAACCTCCCCCGATGCCGACGTATTGCAGAATACGGTGGAAATTTTGGCCCGGGATGGGATCATCCTTACTGCCGATCAGCTGAGCCGGACACGCCCGGATGCCGATATTTATGCGGCAGTCATGCGAGCGGATTATTACGAAGCCGCAGCGGCCCTGTTCAGCACCTCTCCCATTGACAATGTTTTCCCTACGCCCCGCGGTGTGCGAATTCTTACCAAGGCAGGGGACAGCCTCAACTTTGGATCGGATGATTCGGTGAGCTATCTGCGTGGCGGCGAGAATCGGGATGACATGGTGAAGCTGGCAGAACAGATCCCGGCACAGGGGGAGAAACTGGCCCCCGGCAGCCTGAAGCTGCGGAAACTGCGGCAGAATCTTAAGGATCTGCTGGAGGCGTATGTCGGGAGCAGCGGCACCGTTGCCGTGGGCAGCCGCCTTGCCTTTGATGAGATCTACCGCATGGATGATCGCTATTTTGTCCGCTGCAGTCAGACCGTAGACGGCCGCCTTTTGCTTGATCATCGGGTAGACGCTGTTTGCTCGGCAGAAGGAGAACTGCTTTTTCTTGACGGCACATGGAGCTTTTTGTCACTGGTGCGCAATTATTCTGCACCTCTTTACGATCGGATCAATATACTGTTTATCGAGAAGGATACGGTGGCGGAACTTCGTGCCGAAGGCGAGACGGCGGCCAGCCTGACGCTGGAAAGCCTGACGATCTGCTACGTGCCTGTTTCGGCGGCCGAAGCGGACAGCGGAGACCGCGCGGTGTACTTCTCTCCGGCATGGCGTATTGCCTATACCGACGGAACAGTTCGTGTCTATCATGGAATTACGGGAGAATTGATCACAAAATAGACGAAAAACGAAAATAAATTTTGAAAATATCAAAATACCCCTTTTATTTTGGTGTAATATATGCTATACTATAATAAAATAGCTGTAATTGTGCCGCGGCATGCTCTGCCGCTGAAATAGAATGTGACAACAGAACTTGAGAAAGGGCTGCTAAGTCTTATGGAAAAGATTGTAATCGAGGGAGGCCGTCCCCTTTTTGGTGAGGTGGACATCCATGGCATGAAGAATGCCGCACTTCCCATTATTCTGGCCAGTATCCTGACCGAAGATAAATGTGTCATCGAACACCTTCCCGCCATCAGCGATGTTACCTTGGCACTTGAGATCCTGCGCAGCATGGGTGCAGGGGTTCGGATGATCAACCGTACCACCGTGGAGATCGACTCCACCCATATCAAATGCGGGAATTCCCCCTACGATCTGGTGAGCAAGATGAGAGGCTCCACCTATCTGATCGGTGCTGAGCTGGGCCGATTCGGCCGTGCCCGTGTGGGGTGGCCCGGCGGCTGTGATTTCGGTGTCCGCCCCATTGATCAGCATATCAAGGGCTTTGAGGCACTGGGTGCGCAGGTGGACATTGAAAACGGTTATATTGTGGCCAATGCCCCGGAAGGGCTCCATGGCGGATCGGTCTATTTCGACTGCGTCACGGTGGGGGCTACCATCAACGTCATGATCGCCGCGGCGCTGGCGCCCGGCCAGACGGTGATCGATAACCCTGCCCGTGAACCCCATATCGTGGACCTTGCCAACTTCCTCAACACCTGCGGCGCGAAGATCACAGGTGCGGGAACCGGCATGATCCGCATTACCGGTGTGGAGCGCCTGCACGGCTGTACCTATGCGATCATCCCGGATATGATCGAAGCTGGTACTTACATGGCTGCTGTGGCTGCCGCAGGCGGCCGCGTGCGCATCAACAACGTCATTCCCAAGCATCTGGAGATCATCTCTGCCAAGCTGGAGGAGATGGGGGCTGAGATCGAGGAGTACGACGATTCCATCATCATCAGCCGAACCGAGCCCCTTCGCAGGGCGAACATCAAGACTTTGCCGTATCCCGGCTTCCCTACCGATATGCACCCCCAGATGAGTGCGGTGCTTTGTTGTGCCTCAGGTACCAGCATGGTGTCCGAAGGAATTTGGGAAAACCGCTTCCGTTACGTGGATGAACTGCTCAAAATGGGGGCCGACATCACAGTGGATGGACGTACTGCTACTATCGTAGGGGTTGACCGTTTGACGGGTGCTCCCGTCCGTGCGGTGGACCTGCGCGCAGGTGCCGCCATGATCATCGCCGCTCTGGCAGCCGATGGCCGAACCGAGATTTCGGGGATTGGCAGCATTGAGCGCGGATATGATGATATCGTCGGTAAGCTCAGCCGCTTGGGCGCTCAGATCAAAAAAATGTACTGCAGCGAAGAAAATGAGCTGCTGGATG
>JAFTUB010000062.1 GCA_017466495.1 Clostridia bacterium | reverse complement strand
GTGGAGCTGCTGGGCCCCAAATTTGAGAGTATCGACTGCGCCGAGGACCGTGAGCGCTTCAAGGAGCTCTGCCGCGCCCTGGGCGAGCCTGTTCCCCCTTCCTGCATCACCCACTCCATCGAAGAGGGTGTCGCAGCTGCCGAGGAGATCGGCTACCCCGTGGTGCTCCGTCCCGCCTTCACCCTGGGCGGCACCGGCGGCGGCTTTGCCGACAACGAGGAAGAGCTCCGCGACCTCATGAAGAACGGCCTTGCCCTCTCCCCCGTAAATCAGGTACTGGTGGAGAAGAGCATCAAGGGCTACAAGGAGATCGAGTTTGAGGTCATGCGGGATGCCAATGACACCGCCATCGCCATCTGCTCCATGGAAAACATCGACCCCGTGGGCATTCACACCGGCGACTCCATCGTGGTTGCCCCCGCCCAGACCCTGACCAACCGGGAGTACCATATGCTCCGGGACAGCGCCCTGAAGATCATCCGTGCTCTGGGCATCGAAGGAGGCTGCAACGTGCAGTTTGCCCTTGACCCCGAGTCCTTCAACTACTACCTCATCGAGGTCAACCCCCGCGTTTCCCGCTCCTCTGCCCTGGCTTCCAAGGCATCGGGTTATCCCATTGCCCGGGTAACCGCCAAGGTTGCGGTGGGTATGCACCTGGATGAGATCCAGCTGGCCAACACTTCGGCCGCTTTTGAGCCCGCCATCGACTATGTGGTCACCAAGATGGCTCGCTTCCCCTTCGACAAATTCGCTGACGCTTCCAACAAGCTCTCCACCCAGATGAAGGCCACGGGCGAGGTCATGAGCATCGGCCGCACCATCGAGGAGAGCCTGCTCAAGGCAATGCGCTCCCTGGAGATCGGTGTCTGCCACTGCCATATGCCCAAGTTCGACGGCATGAGCAAGGCTGATCTGCTGAAATACGTGGTGGACGGCACCGACGACCGCATCTATGCCATCGCACAGCTGATCCGCCTGGGCACCGACCTGGGTCTGATCTGCAACGCCACCCAGATCGATATGCTCTTCCTTGACAAGATACGCAACATTGTGGAGTTCGAGAAGACGGTTGCCGCCGCTCCCGGGGACATTGCCGTCCTCACCGCCGCCAAGCGTATGGGCTTCTCGGACAAGTATATCGCCCGCCTTTGGGCCTGCCCCGAGGATGAGATCTGGGCCATCCGCTGCCGTGAAAACCTCTTCCCCGTTTACAAGATGATCGACTCCTGCGCCGCCGAGGTGAAGAGCAACGTACCCTATCTCTACTCCACCTACGAGGACGAGAACGAGTCCATTCCCAGCGACCGCAAGAAGATCGTGGTGTTGGGCTCCGGCCCCATCCGCATCGGCCAGGGCGTGGAGTTTGACTACTCCACCGTCCACGCCATCTCCACCATCCGCCGCGCGGGCTATGAGGCCATTATCATCAACAATAACCCCGAGACGGTTTCCACCGACTACACCACCTCCGACAAGCTCTACTTTGAGCCCCTGACGGTGGAGGATGTCATGAATGTCATCCATCTGGAGCAGCCCATGGGCGTCATCGCCTCCCTGGGCGGACAGACCGCCATCAACCTGGCTGAGCCCCTCATGAAGCGGGGCGTACAGCTCATCGGCACCGACTGCGCCGCCATTGAGCGGGCCGAGAACCGGGATGCCTTCGAGAAGATCATGGAGGAGCTGCAGATTCCTCAGCCCATGGGATGCGCCGTCACCAACATTGAGGACGGTGTGGCCGCCGCTGCGCGGATCGGCTACCCTGTGCTGGTTCGTCCCAGCTATGTTCTGGGCGGCCGGGCCATGCAGATCGTTCCCGATGAGGCCTCCCTGCGCCGCTATCTGAAGACGGCGGTGGAGATCGACGAGGATCGCCCTGTGCTGGTTGACCGCTACATTGTGGGCAAGGAAGTGGAGGTCGACGCTGTCTGCGACGGCACCGATGTTTTCGTGCCCGGCATTATGGAGCACGTTGAGCGCACCGGCGTTCACTCGGGTGACTCCATCAGCGTATATCCCTCCTTCAGCATCTCTCAGGCGGTGAAGGACAAGATTCTGGACTACACCCGCCGTCTTGGCCTGGGTATCGGTATCGTGGGTCTGTTCAACATTCAGTTTATCGTTGATCCCAAGGAAGATGTTTACGTCATCGAGGTCAACCCCCGTTCCTCCCGCACCGTGCCCTTCCTCTCCAAGGCAACGGGCTGGTCGCTGGCGGACATTGCGACGCTGGCTATTCTGGGCAAGTCCCTCAAGGAACAGGGGATCACCGAGATGTATCCCACCGAGAAGCAGCGCTGGTATGTGAAGGCGCCCGCCTTCTCCTTCTCCAAGCTCCGCGGTCTGGATGCATATCTGTCTCCCGAGATGAAGTCCACCGGTGAGGCCATCGGTTACGACAACACCCTGACCCGTGCGCTGTACAAGGCGCTTCAGGCATCGGGGATGCACGTCATGAACTACGGCACGGTGCTGGTCACCATTGCCGACAAGGACAAGCCCGAGGCGCTCCCTCTGATCCGCCGCTTCTACAACCTGGGCTTCAACATTGAGGCTACTCACGGTACGGCGAAATTCCTCAAAGAGCACGGCATCCGTACCAAGGAACGCCGCAAGATCAGCGACGGCTCGGATGAGATCCTCACCTCCATCCGCCGGGGTTATGTGACCTACGTCATCAACACCCGCGGTCTGGACGGAAGCGGTTTCTCGGACGGTCATGAGATCCGTCAGGCAGCTGTGGAGAATAATGTGACGATGTTCACGGCGCTTGACACGGTGAAGGTTCTGCTGGATGTGCTGGAATAGACGACGCTGACGATTTCCACCATTGATGGGTAAGGTCGTGGGGCGCCGGCCCACACCCCGCCGGGGGGCCTTTTGAAAAAGGCTCCCCGGACCCCGCGAAAACTTTCAGGAAAGGGGTTTTTCTGATGCAGAATGTGATTTTAACTGTTGTGTCGAATGAATGCATTACGGCAAACGGATTGATTTATCGGATGCGGCTGCGCGGGGATGTTTCGGCCATCACCGCTCCCGGGCAGTTTGTGAATCTGAAGTTGGACGGCTTTTTCCTGCGCCGTCCCATTTCGGTGTGCAATGTGCACGCCGACGGCCTGACCATCATCTACAAGGTGGTGGGACAGGGTACCGCCGCCATGGCCAAGCTTGGCGAGGGGGCAGAGATCGATACACTGGTAGGGCTGGGCAACGGCTACGATATCAGCTGTGCCGGCGACCGTCCGCTCCTGGCAGGGGGCGGCGTGGGCGTGCCTCCCCTCTACTACCTGGCCCGCAAGCTGATTGCCGACGGCAAGCGCCCGCTGGTTCTGCTGGGCTTCAACACGGCGGATGAAGTGTTCCTGGCCGACGAGTTCCGCACCCTGGGCTGTGATGTACAGATCGCCACGGTGGACGGAAGTGCCGGGACGAAGGGCTTTGTCACCGATCTGATGCGGGGAATGAGTTACACCTACTTCTACACCTGCGGTCCCGAGCCCATGCTGAAGGCGGTGAGTGCCGTGTCCACCACCAGCGGTCAGCTGAGCTTTGAGGCACGGATGGGCTGCGGATTCGGTGCCTGCATGGGCTGCTCCTGCAAGACTCTGACCGGGAACAAGCGCATCTGCCGTGAAGGCCCCGTTATGCGAAAGGAGGAGATCATATGGGAGAAGTAAACACCAAAGTCGTCCTGTCGGGCGTTGAGTTGCAGAATCCCGTCATTCCCGCCAGCGGAACCTTTGGCTTCGGCTACGAGTTTGCCGAGCTGTATGACATCAACTGCCTGGGCGCGATTTCCATCAAGGGAACCACCCGCGAGGCGCGGTTCGGCAATCCCCTGCCCCGCATTGCCGAGTGCAATGCCGGCATGATCAACGCCGTGGGCCTGCAGAATCCCGGCATTGATGCGGTGATCGCCCACGAAATCCCCGAGCTGCGGAAGGTCTACCGCCAGCCCATCATTGCCAACCTCAGCGGCTTCTCGGTGGACGAATATGTGGAGTGCGCCGCAAAGGCATCGGCCTGCGACGAAGTGGCGCTGCTTGAGATCAACATCAGCTGCCCCAACGTACACGGAGGCGGCATGAGCTTCGGCACCGATCCCGCTGCCGCGGCTGAGGTGACTGCTGCCGTCAAGGCGGTAAGCAGCAAACCTGTCTACATCAAGCTCAGCCCCAACGTCACCGACATCACGGCCATTGCCAAAGCTTGCGCCGCTGCCGGTGCCGACGGGCTTTCCCTGATCAACACCCTCATGGGGATGCGGATTGATCCCCGCACCCGCCGCCCCATCATTGCCAACAAGCAGGGTGGCTTCTCGGGTCCCGCCATCCTGCCGGTGGCGGTACGCATGGTCTACGCTGTGCGGGACGCGGTGGATCTGCCCATCATCGGTATGGGCGGCGTGTCCTGCGCCCGCGATGTAATTGAGCTGATGCTGGCAGGGGCGACCGCCGTACAGGTGGGTGCCGCCAACCTGGTGGATCCCATGGCCTGCTTCCATATTGTGGAGGATCTGCCCCGGGTGATGAAAGAATACAACATTGAAAATCTGACTGATATTATCGGAGGTGCACACTAATGGGTAAGGACGTAATTATTGCGCTGGATTTTGACAGCAAGGAAAAAACGCTGGCTTTCCTCGACAAATTCACCGGCAGAAAGCCCTTTGTGAAGATCGGCATGGAGCTGTTTTATGCCGAGGGTCCCTCGATCGTCCGGGAGATCAAGGCGAGAGGCCACAAGATCTTTCTCGATCTGAAGCTTCACGATATCCCCAACACCGTGAAAAAAGCCATGGCCGTGCTGTCCGGGCTTGATGTGGATATGACCAACCTCCACGCCGCCGGCACCATCCGCATGATGCAGGGCGCACTGGAGGGGCTGACCCGTCCCGACGGCACCCGTCCCCTGCTCATCGCCGTGACCCAGCTCACCTCCACCGACCAGGAGAGCATGGAGAACGACCTCCTCCTCAAGGAGCCCATCGCTGATGTGGTGATGCACTACGCCTCCAATGCCGCCACAGCCGGCCTTGACGGTGTGGTCTGCTCCCCTCTCGAGGCAGGCCTTGTCCACGAAAAGTGCGGCAAGAGCTTCCTCACCGTCACCCCCGGCGTTCGCTTCGCCGACGGTGACATCGGCGACCAGAAGCGGGTTATGACCCCCGCCGCCGCCTAGGCAATCGGCTCCGACTACATAGTCGTCGGCCGTCCCATCACCGCCGCCGCC
>JAFTUB010000061.1 GCA_017466495.1 Clostridia bacterium | reverse complement strand
GAAGGCGGATTCGGAAGGCCGGCCCCCTCGTGGGGGCGGGCAAAATGCCGGGGGCATGTTGGCCAGGCCTTGGACCTGATCTGTGTTCGCGCCTATACTCCCGAGCGACGCACTTATCTGCATCACCAAACAAACGATACTTGAATCTTCTCCCATCTTATGGTACAATATCCCTGTACCCCACATCACAAAACCCGCAAGTAGGAGGTTCCCATGGAAAGAACTGCATTCCTCAACCGCCTCTCCGCCGCCGTAACCCCCGACCTTCTGGCCGAATTGGCTGAGGAACTCTTCGAAGATGCCTGCAATATCAGTTTTTATTCCCCCGAGGAATCCCAGCGCAGCGCTTCCCCAAAATGGTGGGCAGAATACGCCGCTCCATCCCGCATCTCCTCACGTGATGAAGAAGATGGCGAGGATGACGATCCCGAACTCTTCTCTAAACTGCAGGACGAATTTCTTCTCTGCGTCCGCGATCTGCTGGACAACGGATGGGATCCCAATCGTCCGGTGGGCAACAGTCTCCCTGTGTTCGATCTCCAGTACGGCTATACCGATGCACACCTCGAAGCTGCCAAGATGATCTTTGACCGCCACGGCCTCCCCGCGGCGGAAATCGACGGCAGTATATGCTCCTTTTTCGGCTGGATTGGAACAAAAATCGACTACAACTACTACAACAGCGATTTTCTTGTCCGTATGTACCTCCTTTGCTGTGCATACACCGACGAAGAAACCTTCCTGCATTTTAACTCCAATTTGTACGTGGAAATGCTGGATCAGAACTGTTGCTACACTTCAAGCGTCTGCCTTTCTCCCGATTCCCACCCGCTCACCCTTACGCCGGAGATTTTCAAGCACTTTGACCAATTCGATTTCATGGTGGAAATGCTGCCGCAGGAAAGAGGACAGTGCGGTTGCTGGAAACTGCACATTTTTGACCGGGAATCCAAAATCGAGGTCGCAACCTATGAATGATCACTCTTCAAATGCGCTTGCCGCAAAAAACTCCCCTCCCCCACACCGTCTCCGCAAAATCTACGCCGCCCTGACGGCGGTACTGCTGCTCGTCGAGATCTGCATCGCCCTCTTTGTGCGGGACCGCTTCATCCGCCCCTACGGCGGCGACATCCTCGTCACCCTGCTGCTCTGCTGCTTTGCGCGCATCTTCATCCCGCAGAAGCTGCGGCTGATGCCTCTCCTCGTCTTCGTCTTCGCCGCACTGGTGGAGGTCGGCCAGTACTTCGACTTTGCCGCACTGCTGGGCCTGGCGGACATCCCCTTTTTCTCAGTGCTGCTGGGCAGAAGCTTCTCAGTGACCGATCTGCTTTGCTACGCCGCCGGCTGTGTGCTCTTCTTCCTCGTCGAATATCTTCTGCACCGACTTGCCCTTCCGCAAAAATAGGACTTGAAAAAAGCTCAGCTTTTTGTTATACTATAACCAACACAGGTGACGCCCCGCATACCGGCGCACCAAAATGATTTGAGGAGGTTTTTCCATGTTCAAACACAGATCGTTCTCTCCCCGCTACAAAGGTGCCATCCCTCCCTGCAAAATCATCGGCAATGTCTATTTCGTGGGCTGCTATCCCGCTTCCTCCCACCTCATTGACACCGGGGACGGCCTGATTCTCATTGATACCGGCTATACCGACACCCTGTTCCTGCTCATCGACTCCATCTACCGCATCGGCTACCGCCCCGAGGATATTCGGTACATCCTCAACACCCACTGGCACTGGGACCACACCGAGGGTACCGCTCCCCTGGCACACCTCAGCGGCGCCAAGACCCTCATCTGCGAGAAGGATGCCGAGAATGCCAAGCGGTACTTCGAGCCCGACATCCTCCTGCATGACGGCGACCAGGTCAAGCTGGGCAACACCACCATCGACATCATCGAAACCCCCGGTCACACCCGCGGCACCATCTCCCCCTTCTTCGATGTGACCGAGAACGGCAAGACCTACCGCGTGGGTATGTTCGGCGGCGCCGGTGCCAACACCCTCGTCCCCGATCACTACGACTACGAGGGCTGCGTAGAGGACTACTTCCGCTCCATCAACCGCCTCAGACAGGAGAAGGTGGACGTGTTCATCGGCAACCACGTCTGGAACAATGATACCGCCGTCAAGGGTGAGATCGCCCGCACCACCGGCGAGAATCCCTTCATTGACGACACCCTCTTCCACAAATTCCTCGATCACTGCGAGGCCAGAGCCATCCGCGTCCAGGAAAAGGTGAAGGCCGAGCAGGAAAAGCTCCGCGCCGAGCAGGGCTGATCCCGTCATTCCCGACTCTACTGGGGAAACCGTGCAATTGTGCAGGGTTTCCCCCTTTCTTTTTGTCGGATTTTTCTCTTGACAAGTCACCGCGGTTTTGCTATAATCAGTAAGCTTGCGCATTTGGCGTGAGCCCGCCCAAATCCACGGAACATTCGCCGCCCACGGGCGGCTTTTCTACGGCCTGCGCCGAATCTGTTGGAAGGAATGTACAGCTATGACAGGGAATGTGATCGCCGCCCACAAGCCGCACCATTTTTATACCGCCATCCTTGATTTTTTTCATAAAAATGCGGTCATGACCGTGGCGCTGATCGCCGCGCTGCTGACCAGCATCATTGTCCCCCCCGATGCCGAATATCTGGGCTACTTCGACCTCAAAACCCTCACCTGCCTTTTCTGCGTGCTGGCCGTGGTCTGTGCCCTCAAGAACATCCGCTTCTTCTACACTCTGGCGCAGAAGATCGTGCAGTGCTTCAAGAATCTTCGCCTCTGCGTGCTGGCCCTGGTGTATATCACCTTCATCGGCTCCATGATCATCGCCAATGACATGGCTCTGCTCACCTTCCTGCCCCTGGGCTACTTTGTCCTCTCCACCGCAAAGCAGACCAAGTACATGGCCTTCACCTTCATCATGCAGAACATCGCCGCCAACCTGGGCGGGATGCTCACCCCCTTCGGCAATCCCCAGAACCTCTATCTCTACTCCAAGTTTGAGATCCCCACCCCGGAGTTTATGGGCATTATGCTTCCGCCCTTCCTGCTGGCCATCGCCCTCATTACCCTCTGCTGTCTGATCTTTGTCCGCCCCGAGCCCCTGACCTTCAACGACACCCCCGTACGCCTTCCCGCCGGGAAGACCGCCCTCTACCTCGCCCTGTTCGTGCTGGCCATCGCCATCGTCTTCCGGGGGATCCCCTATGTGCTGGGGCTGATCGTCATTCCCGCCGTCCTTTTCTTTGTGGACAGAGATGCCCTGCGCAAGGTGGACTATCCCCTGCTCCTCACCTTCGTCTTCTTCTTTATCTTCGCCGGCAACATGGCGCGTATCGAGCTTGTTCGGAACGCCTTCTCGGTTCTGATGGAGAAGAGCACCCTGCTCTTCAGCGTGATCTCCTGCCAGTTCATCAGCAACGTCCCCTCCGCCATTCTCCTCTCCCAGTTCACCGAGAACTACCGCGATCTGCTCATCGGTGTCAACATCGGCGGGGCAGACACCCTCATCGCTTCCCTGGCCAGCCTGATCACCTTCAGAGAGTACACCACCCACAATCCCCACAAGGTGGGCAGCTACATCAAGTCCTTCTCCCTCTTCAATTTCGGCTTTCTCTTCATCCTCACCGCCGCCGCGATGCTGATGGGGGCACGCTGACCGATACAAGGCCGCCGCAGAACCCCTCTGCGGCGGCCTTGGCATTTTCCACAAAACTCCGCCTCCCCGCTTGTGCAAAAGAGAGAATCTTCTCTCTCTGCTCGGGGAAGCTGCATTTTTTTGCCCTTCCTCTTGACTTTAACCCCGCGTCAAATGCTATACTGCCCTCGAAAGGAGCTGATCTGCCATGCGGATGAAGGACATCTGTGCCCAAACAGGACTCACCGACCGCGCTGTCCGCCTCTACATCGAGAACGGCCTGCTCTCCCCAAAACGGGAACAGCGCTACTCCGGGCGGGATTCCATCATTTTTGACGAGGAGGATCTGCGCACCCTTGAGGTTGTGGCCACCCTCAGACGTGCCGAATTCTCCATCGCCGACATCAGAGAAATGCAGGAGCACCCCGACACCATTCCCGCTCTGCTCGACCTCCACCGCCAAAAGCTGGGGGAGGAGATCCGGGCAAAGCAAGAGGTGCTGGCATCCCTGCAAAACCCCGACGAATCCGACCTGGCCTCCCCTGCCGCACTGGCCCGTCATCTGCGTGCATCGGCTCCCTCCAACAAACCACTCAAGGAGGAAACCCACATGACGCTGCACGACATCAAACGCATCATCCGCTCCCGTATCCCATCCCTGCTCGCCCTTGTGGCCATGCTTGGGGGAGCGCTCACCCTCATTTCCCTTGGCGTCAAAACCGCCTTCGGCATACTCACCCTCGTGCCGGGAGAAGGGAGCTTTTCCCTCACCTACGGTACACCCCATACCCGGCCCCAAGTACTGCTCTCCCTCCTCCCCGCCGTGCTGATCCTCGCCGCCCTCATCTGCACCGTCCTCTATTTGGCAGGGGGAAAGCAGGGCTGGCTGTGGGCCGGCTTGGGAGGCTCAGCCCTGACCATCCTTGCTCTGCTTCTGCTCCCCATGGGCGTAAGGGAGCAAATGTACCGGTTCGAATTTCTCGCCTACCGCTTCTCCTTCATGCACG
>JAFTUB010000060.1 GCA_017466495.1 Clostridia bacterium | reverse complement strand
TGCCCCAATTGCGTCTGCGGCGGCGGGATGCACTCACTTTTTCTCGGGCTTGCGGGAGCGGCGCACCTGCTTCTTCTGCATCTTTTTGATGCGGCGAATCTCGGTGCTCGCAGGCAGATGTGCCCGGGAAAGGGGGATCTGTGCAGGCGATGCCGTGCCGGGAGCAGGTTCGGCGGCATCGTCGATGCAGGCGGAGGTGGCCGTCATGCCGCCGCGGTAGCAGTAACGCAGGGCACGGTCGGCGGTGGGCTGCTTCCCGGCATCGGCGGCGTAGTTCCAATGCACCCGGCTGACTACTTCGTCGCCCATGCGCAGATCCAGTCGACGGCTGGCGGTGTGGCTGCCCGAGAGAGGAGCGCGGTCGATGAGGATCAGACTCTCACCCTCGATCAGGGCGGTGCCGTAGCGAGCGTTGAAATCATCGGCGGTGAGGGGGGATCCCTCCTCACGGAGCCAAAGGGTGACTGTACTGCGGGGCTGGACGGTGATGCCGTCCAGGGGATGGCAGTGGGCGGGAAGGGGAGACTTTCCTGTCTTGGTCCATTGGCGGAGCACGGTGCCGTCCAACGCCAGAGGCGTGTTGCTATGGTTGAAGAGCACCGCATAGGTGAAGGGACTCTTCACTTCGCGCCCATCGGGCAGGGTGAGGGGAGAGCTGTCGGGGAGTACCTCGATGATAGAGACGGGGGTGAGGAGCAGATAGTCGGCGGCGGTGTACTGCCGACGGCCGACACGGCCCCGCAGGATCACGCTGACACGGCGGCGGCCGGCCAGGTTGGGGAAGGGACGCTCGGCTACAGCCGACTCACCGGGAGCAAGGCTGCCCAGGGGAACGGTGTAGTAGGGTTTCGCGGTGGCGGTGCAGAAGCCGTCCTCGGGGGTGAGGTAGAACTCGGCGCGGAGATCGGTGAGCTTTTCTTCGCCGCAGTTGCGGAAGGTGACAGTGACCAGGTTGGGCTTATCTCCCCCGGTCAGGGCCAGGGCGGTCTCGGTGACGGTAAGCTGATCTCTGCCCTCGATCCACACGGGTGCGCTGACGGTGTAATCCCCCGGCAGGGTGGGATTGATGGCTTTAATATAGTAGTAATCAAACTCGGCGGGAATGTGAATGCGCTGCTCAAAGATCTGGAGCGCGCCCACATCCCACTCGGCCACGGCAATGTTGTCCTCGCCCATGAGGCGGATCACCCCAAGGCCCTCGGGACGGTCGGTGTCCATGCGCAGATCCACCGTCAGCGTGTCGGCGGCGGGAATACGGGAGCCCAGCCATGCCCCGTTGATGCGGAAGCGGAGGCGCAAGGTGGGGTCGGAGGTGGTATAGGTGCGGCGGGCGCGGATGGCCTCGGTGATGTTCTGCCGTGTCAGGGCAGGGGCCAGCACATAGCCGGTCTGGGAAGTGGCTGTGGTCCAGGTTTTGCCGTGGTTGTCCTCATTGGAAACGGGGGCCACGTGCCAGCCCCGGGACAGGGCCAGGGCGTGCATCTTGTCGTAAGAGGGAGACTTGATCTCATCCAGGCAGACCAGGGCATCGGCCTCGGGAGTACGGTGACCGAACTCATCGAAGTTGCCCCAGGCGTAGCCGGGATGATTGAACATGGCAATGGCGGCGGGATCATCGGCCAGCCGTTCGAAGAGCGCGGGCATATCCATGTCGCGGATATCGAAATGGATGAAGTCGCTCTCCAGCACGTTCATGTGTCCCCAGTAGCCGGTTTCGTTGTTCCAGGTCATCTCCCAGCCCCGCAGAACGGCATATCGGCCAGGGATGTTCTGTGCGGCGGCGATCTCCTTCTGCGCGGCATAGCGGTCAGCGGTGAGATAATGGCCGTGGTCGGTGACGGCGAAGTAATCGGCTCCGCCTTCATCTCGGGCGTAGAGCATGGCCTCCTCAGGGGTGCCCATGCCGTCCGAATCGCGGGTGTGGGAATGGATCTCCCCGCGGTAGCAATGCATCAGCTCGGGGGAGACGATTTTCACATAAGTGACAGTTCGGGAGGCGTTGCCCAGGCAGTCATAAAGCTTCAGAGCCAGCTTGTGCTTGCCCTCCTTCAGCTTTTCCAGGCGGCAGGTAACCCCTTCGGCGGTCCAGGCTGCCTTGTGGCTGATGTCCATGCCGTCAAGATACAGGCGGCTGCGGTAGGCATCCACCCCGGCGCGGTCAAAATAGGCCGCTGAATATTCCACCGCTTCTCCCGTAAATGCGGCATAGCCGTTGTCGGGCGTGACGGCGGTGACGGTGGGGCCGGCATTGTCAATGAGCGCGGCCGAGAGGGGCAGCGCGGTGACGGTGCAGCCGTTGTCGGCTTCGATGGTGAAGTCCAGCCTGGCAAGACGGGCCAGGAGCGCGGGGGCAAGGGTCACCGACCAGATTCCATCGTTCTCTTTGCCGTCAAAGCGGAGCAGGGTATCCCCATCCTGCAGGCAAATGCCGGATGCACGGACGGGCGTGCCCACTACCTGCCATTTGAGGGTGAGTGCCCCCTCTGCCAGAGGATACTCGGCGGGGAGCTCCAGGGGGATGATGGCGGCGGGACGGAGGGAAAGATCGGGAATGCACTGTCCCGGGCCAAGGATGCCGGGGGAAACTGCCGCGGAGGAATTGATCATCCGCACCGCTGCGCCGCCACAGGGATCGGGCTGCCACAGGGTGGCGCGGCGCACCGGCGTATCGCAGGTCCAGGGGCCGGAGGACACATCGTTGACGGTGATGCGGCTGACGGCATCAGCCAGAGTCCCGCCCAGGGGAACGATGCCCAGGGTAAGGGTATCCCAGGGACGGAAAATGGGGAAAACATCGAAATCGGGGGAGTTGTGCCATTTGCCCGCTTCATCCGCGGTGCAGGCCTCCACCCGGACGATGCGGCCGCCTCCCTCGGTCAGACTGCTGTGGTGCTTTTTCAGCTGGGCATAGAAGTCTGCGGTGGTGAGGCAGGGCTTTTCCTCGTCATGGGTCAGGGCGTAGGCAATCCAAAGGGCGGCGCAGGAACGGGGCGGGAGGATCTCCTCTCCCTTGCGGGGGGCAATGGGAAGCACGTTGACCTTTCCCTCCTCCCCGATTTTGCCCCGCTTCCACATGATCTGATAATTTCCCAGATCCATGGGCATGAGGGTCGTGTTGGTTACCTCAATATAGGGGACGCGCATGGCACCGGGACGCAGATACAGCTCGGTGATGGCAAGGGGAGAAAGATCAATGGGGGCGAGGGGAACGGTATATTCTCCCATGGCCGTCAGATCGGCGTACAGGGTGTAGGTGACGGTATCGGCATTGGCAGCAGGGGTCAGCGAGCCCTGCCACAGGCGGAACTCACCGTACTCCTCCACCGGGAAAAGGCTGTGCTTTTCCCCGCCGCAGAGGACGGAGACCGACTGCACCGAAAGCTCGGCTGCCGCCAAAACAGTATATGCGGCATTTGCTGCGGCGCGGCGAGGGGACGCGTGATAGAAACGGGGAGCGGACATGAGGTTCACCTTTCTTTCTGTGGCGCACCGCGGAGGGAGTATCAGCCCTTCCGCGGCAAGAAATTTTTCTTTAATTATACCATATCCGAGGGGACGATGGCAAGACTTTATCTTTACAAAGTAACTTTTTTGTGTTACAATGTAGTATACTCCCTTTTCCGGGGGAAATATCATACAAGGAGATTTTGTTATGCCTGTTGTTTTTTCTACCATACTTACCGCGCTGGTCAGCGTTGGTTCCAAGCTGCTTTGGGCGGCCATCGTCTTTGTTGCCGGTATGCTGCTGATCAAACTTGTCCTCAAGCTTTGGGGAAAATCCAAGGCTTATGGTCGCATTGATCCCGAGATGCGCAGCTTCCTCAATAGTTTTATCAAGATTGCCCTCTATGTTGTGCTGGTCGTTACGGTTATTCCGATCCTGGGCATTGAGATCGCATCCATCATCACTGTACTGGCCACCGCGGGTGCCGCCATTGGCCTGGCTCTGCAGGGCTCCCTGTCCAACCTGGCCGGCGGAATTATGCTGGTGTTCCTGAAGCCCTTCCATATCGGTGATTTCATCGAAGCTGCCGGTCAGTCGGGTGTTGTACGGGAGATTACCATCTTCTACACCGTCCTTACCACCGTGGACAACAAACGTGTCATGATTCCCAACGGCAGCCTCATGGGGTCTGCCATTGTGAACTACTCCGCTGAGGAACTTCGCCGTGTGGATTTGACCTTCACTGTGGCCTACGGCACCGATCCCGATCAGGTCAATGCGCTTCTGCTTGAGGCTGCAGAGGCCGATGAGCGGGTTCGCCAGGATCCCAGCCCCTTTGCCCGCCTTACTGCACAGAACGATTCCTCCCTGGGCTTCACCCTGCGGGTTTGGGTTGAGTCGGGAAAATACTGGGATGTGTACCACGATCTGCTCCACGATGTTCATAATCGGATGATTGCCGCAAACATCGAGATTCCTTTCCCCCAGCTGGATGTACATCTGGACAAATAAGTCTTTTTCCGGGATGCCGCGCTCTGCCGCGGCATCCTTTTTTTCGGATATCGGGACACAACATCCGAACCGATGTCATAAAATGCAGCTGAATGGGGAAATATGTAATGAAGGGCATCTTCCGCCGGGAATTGTGCTTGCAAAAATCGACGGAATGTGCTATGATAGAGCCAATGAAATCAAAGAGGTGACCACGATGAACATCAAAACTGCCGAAATTCTCTGCGTGGGGACAGAACTTCTGCTGGGAGACATTGTCAATACCAATGCCGCCTATCTTGCCCGCGCCCTGGCATCCATGGGGATATCGGTCTACCACCAGTCCGTGGTGGGGGATAATCCCGAACGGCTTCGGGAAGCTATGGAAACCGCCCTCGGCCGTGCCGATCTGGTGATCACCAGCGGCGGCCTGGGCCCCACCTGTGACGATCTTACCAAGGAAACGGCGGCAGCCTGCTTCGGTCGGAAGCTGGTCTGCCACGAGCCGTCGCTTGCCTATATCGAGGGTTTCTTTGCCCGCCGCGGCAAGGAGATGACCCCCAACAACCGCAAGCAAGCCATGATGCCCGAGGGGGCATATGTGCTGGCCAATCCCCACGGTACCGCGCCCGGGGTTGCCATTGAGGAAGAGGGGCGAGGGGTAATGATCCTGCTTCCCGGACCTCCCCGGGAGCTGATCCCCATGGTGGAAAACGAGGTGCGTCCCTTCCTCGCTGCCCGAACCGACTGCGTTCTGCTCAGCCGGAACCTCCATCTCTTCGGCATCGGCGAGTCTGCGCTGGAGGATATTCTGCGGGAGCGAATGGAAACCTCGGTGAATCCCACCCTCGCCCCCTACTGTGCCGACGGTGAGGTCAGACTGCGCATCACGGCGAGAGGGAAAGATGAAGCAGAGGCCTCTGCCCTGTGTGATACGGAGGAGAAATACCTGCGCAGTTCTCCCGTTGCACCCTATATCTACGGGGTGGATGTGGGCTCCATTGAGGCGGCCCTGGTGCCTTTGCTGGCGGAGCGCGGGCTCACCCTGGCCACCGCCGAATCCTGTACCGGAGGGCTGATCGCCAAGCGGCTTACCGATGTGCCCGGTGCGTCCGCCGTTTTCCCCGGCGGCGTGGTGTCCTACGCCAATGAGGTGAAGGCAAATGTGCTGGGTGTGGATCCCGATACCCTGGCGGCCCATGGCGCGGTAAGCGAACCGGTGGCGATGCAGATGGCACGGGGCGTTCGGCTGGCCACCGGTGCCGATATCGGCATCAGTACCACGGGAATTGCCGGTCCCGGAGGCGGAACACCCGAGAAGCCGGTGGGCACCGTCTGGCTGGGCATTTCCACGGCGGAAGGGGAGCGGTCACGCCTGCTCAGCCTGGATCCCCGGGCGGACCGGAAGTATATCCGAACCTGCGCCGCAAGCCATGCACTTTACGGGGTGCTGGCACTTCTGCAGGGGATTGAGCTTTGATGAAAACGTTGTGGAAAAAGCCATAATTCCGACGCGTTTTTTTGCCTGTTTCTGCCCGTTTGACCAAGATTTGTGAAGAAATCGACAAAATGCGCGGGAACCCTTGATTTTTGCCGCGGACTATACTATAATAAATCAGTAACATTTTTGTAAATCATTGGGCACTGCCCTGTTGTATCAAATGGAGGACTTATCATGAGCAATCAGATTCGTAAGATCGCCGTACTCACCTCGGGTGGAGACGCACCCGGTATGAACGCCTGCGCCCGTGCCGTTGCACGGACTGCCCTTGCCCGCGGCCTGGAAGTTATCGGTTTCCTTGGCGGCTACAGCGGCCTTCTCGAGGACAAGATGATCAAACTCGGGCATAATGATGTTTCCAACATTGTCAACCGTGGCGGTACCTTCCTGTACTCCGACCGCTGCCTGGACTTCAAGACCCCCGAGGGCATGGCCAAGGCAGTTGCCTGCTGCAAGAAGCATAATATCGACGGCATCGTCTGCATCGGCGGCGACGGTACCCTGCGCGGTGCCACCGACTTGTCCAATCACGGTATTCCCACCATTGGTCTGACCGGTTCCATCGACAACGATATCACCGCCAGCGACTATACCATTGGCTTTGATACCGCCATGAACACGGTCTGCGAGATGATCGACCGTCTCCGCGACACCTGCGAGTCCCACGCCCGCTGCAACGTGGTGGAGGTTATGGGCCGCGACTGCGGTGAGATCGCGCTGCGCACCGGTATCGCCTGCGGCGCGGTTGCCGTTGCCATTCCCGAGGTTCCCTTCGACGAGGCTGCTGCCATTGCCAAGATCAAGGCCCTGAAGGCAGAGGGCAAGCGCAACTTTATCGTTACCGTCAGCGAGGGCCTGGGCAAGTACGGTGAGGACCTGGCCAAGAAGATCCAGGCCGAGACCGATGTTGAGACCAAGTTCGCCCGCCTGGCACACGTTGTCCGCGGCGGCAATCCCACCCTGCGCGACCGCCTCACCGCTTCCGAGATGGGGGCAAAGGCAGTTGAGCTGATGCTGGAGGGCAAGACCAACCTGGTGGTGGTTGAGCGCAACAGCGAGCTGGTGGCCTGCGATATCAACTACTCCCACATCGTTGACCGGATGTACAAGGGCAAGCTGAAGGACGGCGACCTGGATCCCTACTCCGAGGAGGAGATCGCATCCATGAAGGAGCTTTGCGCATACCGCAAGGCCGAGATCGAGCGCCTCTACGCGCTGGTAGACGATCTGGCATAAATATGAATGCAAACAAGGGTGCCGCGCAGACCACGCGGCACCCTTTTGCCTGCTGGCAACAGCCGAAAGGAGCGACAATGAACACATATCCTCTGACCGAGGGCGACCGCGCCCTGATCCGCGCGGGGCTGGAGGTGCTGGAAAAGAACTTCGACGACGGGGTGTATAACCACACGGTGGGCTGCGCTCTGCGGACAAAAGACGGAAAGGTTTACTGCGGCGTGAACTGCGACGGCATCCACGGTGCCTGCGCCGAGTATGTCACCATGGGGATCGCCATCTCCGCCGGCGAGCGGGAGTTTGACACCATCGTGGCGGTGCATGAGAAGCACCTCAACTGTGTCATTCCCCCCTGCGGCAACTGCCGGCAGATGCTGTTTGAATATTGCCCCGACATCCTGGTGATCGTCAATGATGACGAGGGAAATCTGATCAAGGTTTCCGCCGCCGATCTGCTCCCCTTCGCCTGGCGGCCGGTGGTGTGCTGAAGAGAAGCGCGCAGGTGGTCAGGTGTTCGCAAGACGGTTCGCCGGCACAGCAATCTGTTTTTTGCGACTATATGTGGACAGAGCGATAAATTTGAATTTTGCGAATAGATGGATGAGAGGTATTGCCTACGTGTTTGAATACAGAATCACCAAGTACAACCCTGCCAATCGTATAGACGGACGATATGTAGTAGATGACTGGACAAGTTTTAGTGATATTGGAAAGCGTTTTGACAAAACTGAGTTAACATACGAAAAATATCTGGAAATAGAAACAGCGTACATTGAGTGTTGTATTGACTTGCTGTCAAAAGCACGGATACGCATTCTTTCCATTGAGCAAGCAGAATGTTATTCAGAAGATGTTCTGCTTCCAGCGAGTGTTTCCGATATTTCTGAAATCCGTCACCTCATTGCAGCCTGCCTTCGTGAGCAGTGCTGGTTTAAGCTGACAGGTAAGGATTTCTTTATCCATTTCGGTTATGACTACTATATGTATATCGGCTCGATGCTGCCTGCTGCAACAGTTGAAGAAACTGCCATAAGATATGGTCTTTTCTGCGAACTATGCCCCAGTCCTTACAATGCATCCGAGCAATGAGTATTTCCCGCAGTTCAACAAATCCCAATTTGCCAAACTGCCCAATGAAAAACGCACATCAGCACGCGGCAAATCATCTGCGGAGCAAACTATAAGAAAAGCCCAACTGCGATCTGCAGTTGGGCTTGATTTTTTTACAAATACCTTCCGGTGCATCCTGCACCCCTTACGCCAGCGTGATATACGCACAGACGGGATTGTGATCCGAGATGTAGATCCCGTCGGCGGGGTGATCCTCCACCACATAGGACTCGGCGGGATCGCAGTCGGCATTGGTGAAGATGTAGTCGATCTTGGAGGGCTCGGCCAGGCGGCCGTAGCTGTGGAAGGTGCCGCCAAGTCCCGCTGTGGCATCCACGATGGACAGGGTGGGGCAGGCGGTGATGGTCTTGATCTCCTCCGCGTCGGGGGTGGCGTTGAAGTCACCGGTCAGCACAAACTTGCCGCCCCAGGCGGAGATGTCCTGCATCAGCTGGGTCGCCCCCAGCAGGCGTGCAATGGCGCCCTTGTGGTCAAGATGGGTGTTGTAAAAGCGCAGCAGCTCATCCGACTCTCTGTGCTTGAGGGTGACGGCCACAGTGGAACGGGGGCAGGAGCTTTGATCCGCGCCGAAGCGGGATCCCGCTACTGACGGCGTGGGGGAGAGCCAGAACTGCTTGAAGTCAATGGCAGAAAACACCTCGGTGCGGAAGGCCGCCAGCACCGATTCGCCCATGTAATTCTTATCTCTGCCGCAGCCGAGGATGGTGTACTCGGGCAGGTTTTCCCTGAGCCACTCCCGCTGGGAATCCCGGGCTTCCTGGAAGCCGATAAGATCGGGCTTCTCGGTGCGGATGGTTTCCAGCACGCGGTGGGTGCGGTTGAAGAAAT
>JAFTUB010000059.1 GCA_017466495.1 Clostridia bacterium | reverse complement strand
CGGAAGGTGTCGGTAAAGCCCGCATCCAGCAGACAGCTGAACTTCTCGCGTTCTTCATCAGAGAAACCTGCATTCTGCCGGTTTGTCGCGGGATTATTCAGGTCAATCTCGTTGTGGGCCACGTTAAGGTCACCGCAATAGATTACCGGCTTCTTGGCATCCAGTTCAAGCATATAAGCACGGAGAGCATCCTCCCAGGCCATACGGTACTCCAGCCGAGCCAGCTCCCGCTGAGCGTTGGGGGTATAAACACAAAGGAGGTAGAAATCCTCGTACTCCAGGGTGATGGCTCGTCCCTCACGATCATGCTCGGGAATGCCCAGGCCGTACTGCACCGACAGCGGTGCATGACGGGTGAAGACAGCCGTCCCCGAATAGCCCTTCTTTTCTGCGCTGTTCCAGAACTGATGGTAGCCCTCGGGAGCAAAGTCAGCCTGTCCCGGCTGCATTTTGGTTTCCTGCAGGCAGAAAAAATCGGCATCCAGCTCGGCAAATATATCGGCAAAGCCCTTTTCCAGGCAGGCACGGAAACCGTTGACATTCCACGAAATAAATTTCATTTTCCCATCCCCTTTGTTTTCTTTTCTTTATGATAGCATGCCGCCCGGACTTTGTCAATCCCAGTCCGGATTTCCGCATAAATTTGCCGGTGTGAATTGACTTTTGGCAGGAAAATTGATATACTAATGACAGATTGAATTGAAGATGGGAGATTCACCATGTCCAACACTGCCGCTGCCGCACAAATTGAAGAACTTCGCCGTGAGATCACCTATCACGCGCACAAATATTATGTTGAGGATGCCCCTGAGATCAGCGATTTTGCCTACGACGCGCTCTTCCGTCAGCTGCAGGATCTGGAGGCCGCGCATCCCGAGCTGGATGACCCCAATTCCCCCACCCACCGGGTGGGAGGGACTCCCCTGGACAGCTTTACCAAGGTGACCCATGCGGTTCCCATGGGCTCTTTGACCGATGTTTTCAACTACGATGAGCTGCGGGACTTCCTTGACCGGGTTGCCGAACAGGTGCCCGATGCCCTCTGCTCGGTTGAGCCCAAGATTGACGGGTTGTCCGTTGCGCTGAACTACCACGACGGCAGCTTTGTGGGCGGTGCTACCCGTGGGGACGGCCTGGTGGGTGAGGATGTAACCCACAATCTTCGCACCATCGGCTCGATTCCCCTCACCCTCAAGGAAGCCATCCCTTCTCTTTGTGTACGGGGAGAGGTTTTCCTTCCCCGCGCCCGCTTCCATGCGCTTAATGCCCGCCGGGAAGAAAACGGAGAGCCACTGCTGGCCAATCCCCGCAATGCGGCGGCAGGATCTCTCCGTCAGCTTGATCCCAAAGTGGCGGCTGAGCGCGGGCTGGACATTTATGTATTCAACCTTCAGTCAGCCGACTGGGGCAACACTCCTGTTCCCACTTCTCACATTGAGTCCCTGGAGCGCCTGCGTGCACTGGGCTTTAAGCTGATCTCCCATGCCCTGCTTCCCGCCAAGGCGGAGCCCATCATTGCCGAGATCGAACGCATCGGCGCCATGCGCGATGCCCTGCCCTGCGACATTGACGGCGTGGTGATCAAGCTCGACCGCTTTGCTGACCGTGCTGTCATGGGAGAAGGCACCAGCACCCCCAAATGGGCGGTTGCCTACAAGTTCCCGCCCGAGCAAAAGCAGACGGTTCTGCGTGATATTACCGTGGCTGTGGGACGCACCGGTGTTCTTACCCCCACTGCTGTGCTTGATCCCGTTCGTCTGGCGGGCACCACCGTCACCCGCGCTACCCTGCACAACCTGGATTTCATCCGGGAAAAAGGGATCATGCTTGGGGATGTGGTGACGGTGCAGAAGGCGGGGGATATCATCCCCGAGCTGGTTTGCGCCCATCCCGAAAAGCGGAAGGGGAACGAGACCGTCTATGAAATGCCCACCCGCTGTCCTTCCTGCGGCGAGCCGGTTTTCCGCGACGAGGGCGAGGCTGCTGTGCGGTGCACCAACGGCGCCTGCCCCGCCCAGGTGGCACGGTCCATCGAACACTTTGCATCCAAAAACGCCATGAGCATCGACGGCTTGGGGCCGCAGATCGTGGAGCTTCTTTTGGGCGAGGGGCTGATCGCAGACACTGCCGATCTCTACGCCCTCACCGCAGATCAGATCGCCTCCCTGGAGCGCATGGGGGAAAAGAGTGCACAGAATCTTATCGCTGCCATTGCGGCCTCCAAGGAAGCAGGCCTGGAGCGGCTGATCTTTGCCCTGGGGATTCGCAACATCGGTGCGGTGGCGGCTGCTTCCCTGGCCCACTACGCCGGATCCCTTGAGCGCTGCTTCGCCCTCACCGCCGAGGAGCTTTGCTCCATTGATGATTTCGGCGCCATCACTGCCGACTGTGTGGTCAACTTTTTCTCTCACCCGCAGAATATTGCCCTCTGCCGCCGTCTGATGGAGGCGGGGGTCTGCACCGAACCGAAACAGCAGCCCACCGACAACAGCCTGGCCGGCACAACTTTTGTTCTCACCGGTACTCTTCCCACACTTTCCCGCAGTGAGGCATCGGCGCTGATCACTGCCCGGGGCGGCAAGGTCAGCTCCTCGGTGTCCAAGAAAACCCACTATGTGGTAGCGGGAGAAGAAGCGGGCTCTAAGCTTACCCGCGCCAAGGAGTTGGGCATCACCATTTTGGACGAAGCAGGCCTTCTCGCCATGCTCGGCTGATCACAGCAGGCCGAGATAGGCCAAAATTCCGTTGTAAATGCCTTGGGCGAAAAGTGCGGGGTTCTCACTCATCAGCGCCGCGTCTCCCGGGTTGCTGATAAACCCCAGCTCCAGCAGGATAGCCGGCATCCGGGTGCGGCGCAGAACATACAGATTCGTCCGCACCGACATTCCCCGATTGCGCAGGCCGGTGACGCGGGTCATCTGTTCCAGCACCGTTCTGCCGAAATCAAAGGCAGCGGAATTGCGGCTGAATGCAAAGCCTTCGCTTCCGCTTGCCCCACTGTTCTCGGATGCGTTGGTGTGGAGGCTGATGAAATAATCCGCGCCCCACGCATTGGCGTCCTGTACCCGTGCGGCCAGGCTGGTGGAGGTGCTGGTCCCCAGCTGTGTCTCTGCCGTCGGGCGGGAAAGCCGTGCATCAAAACGGCTGTCACCGTTGAGCAGATCGGCCAGCAGTCGGCCGATCCGATAGACCACATCCTGCTCTCGCAAACCGTTTCCCTCTGCACCGGCATTGGGATTGACGGGATTGTGTCCTTGATCAATGTAGATTTTGGTTGCCATATGAATCTCCCTTCACCGTTCTGTTGTCAATATATGCAGAAGGATCAAATTTGGTAAAAGGAAACACCATGAAAGAACTTAAACATATTCTCAGCTATACCCGGCGCGCGGTAGCCGATTACGGCATGATCGCCGAGGGGGATCGTATTGCCGTTGGGGTGTCGGCGGGCAAGGACTCGCTGACTCTCCTTTACGCCCTGGCTGCTCTGCGGCGGTTTTATCCCATCCCCTTTGAGCTGGTGGCCGTCACGGTGGACATGGGCTTTCCGGGGATGGACTTCTCCCCCATTGCCGAGCTCTGTGCCTCACTTGAGGTGCCGTATCACATCGTCCCCACCCAGATCTCACACATTATTTTTGATGTGCGGAAGGAAAAGAATCCCTGCTCCCTTTGTGCCAAGATGCGCCGCGGTGCCCTTCATGCCGCCGCAGGAGAGCTGGGGTGCAACCGTGTTGCCCTGGGACATCATTTCGACGATGTGGTGGAAACCTTCATGCTGAATCTCTTTCATGAGGGACGGATCGGCTGTTTCCAGCCGGTGACCTATCTTTCCCGGAGCGATCTTTACCTGATCCGCCCCCTGATCTACTGTCCTGAGAAGGATATCCGCTATTTTGCCAACAAGGTCACCCTGCCGGTGATCAAATCTCCCTGCCCCGCCGACGGAAACACCGAGCGGGAATCCATGAAGCAGCTCCTGCGTGAGCTGGACCGCACCCACAAGGGGCTGCGCTACCGCATCTTCGGCGCAATCCAGCGAGGCGAGGTGGATGGCTTCCGGGAATTCGGCCGCATGGCCGGTGTGGAAGCCTACGACGACAGCGAAGAATAAATCCAGGCGGAGAACGGTATCAAGCCGAATTCTCCGCCTTTTTTGCTGAATAAAGCAAATGAAAAGGGATATCTTGCTTACACAAGATATCCCTTTTTTAGGTTAGCTTATTTCTTTTTCTTGGAAACGATCACGATCACAACCGCTGCGACAACAACGACCGCTGCAACTGCAATAATGATACCGGTAGCGCCGCCCTTTTCCTCGGCAGGAGCTTCGGTAGTTGCGGGAGCCTCAGTGGTTGCAGGAGCTTCGGTGGTCTCGGGAGCCTTGGTAGTCTCAGGAGCCATGGTGGTCTCGGGAGCCTTGGTGGTCTCAGGAGCCTTGGTGGTCT
>JAFTUB010000058.1 GCA_017466495.1 Clostridia bacterium | reverse complement strand
CCCCCCCGCCGGAGGCCGCTCCCCCGATCAACTGCAATTTGAATAATCGTCAAAGCTCGGGGGAGCGGGAAAAGATCGGGCGCGGAGGGCTTTGGTCATCCCCTCACCAGGTTCACCACCACCCCGAACAGCCACAGCACCGCGGCGGCGATGCCCGCGGGGGAGGCGAAGGCGGACAGCAGGGCGCGGGGCCACTGCTTGGCGGGGAGGCGGTTCAGCCCGGGGGTGGAGATCTCCTCGGGACTGTCCAGCAGGTCGGCGCGGGCGCGGCGGCGGAGGATGCGGGAGACCTCACCGCAAAAGAAGGCCGAGGACAAAAGCAGCAGGGCGATGAGCAGGACCACCAGGAGGCCCACACTGCCCGTGCTTTTGCAGTAGCCCGAAAGCCCCGCCTGGATGAAGATGCCGAAGAGGTTGTAGCAGAGATGGACCAGCATGGCGGCGACTGTCGAACGGGTGACGTAGAGCAAAAGCGCCAGCAGTACCCCCGAGAACAGGTAAACGGGGAGGGCGGTGAGATCGAAGTGCAGGAAGGCGAAGAAGACGGCGCTGACTACGGAGGCGTAGAGAATACCGTGCTTTTCAAACTCAGCGCAGAGAATACCGCGGAAGACCAGCTCCTCGCAGAAGGCGGGAAGGAGTCCGTAGGCCAGGATCAGACGGACGGTAGCGCCCACGGTGCCGTCGTTGACCGAGGCGAAGGTATCGTACAGGGTAAAGGAGGGCTGGGCCGTCATCATGCCGCAGAGCATACCCAGAAGGGTACAGCCCGTGATGAGCATGAGGATGGCCGACAGGAGCAGGAACAGATGGGAGAGCCGCACCTTCCTCAGGCGCAGGGCCTTGGCGAAGCCATGAGGCTTGAGCCGTATGTAGAGGTAGGCGGGGATGGGGAAGATCATGAGCTGGAGCAGGATGATGGAAAGGTATTCACTCTCCCGCGAGAGAAAGGCCGCGTCGATGAGGCGGGAGAGCAGGAGCAGAGCGTAGATCACCAGCACCAGCACCGTGGCGGCGTTGGAGGCGGCGTACTTGCCCCGCAAGAAGGCCTGCTGCTTCGGGGAAAAGCGGGACAGGAAGCTCTTTTTTTCGGTTGCTTGGCCCTCGGCGGGGGATGCCTCGGGAGGGTTCATTTCAGGCTCCATGGGGGTAGGTCACGCTCCTTTCGTCAATGATGATGTCCACGGGCCGGTCGTGGGGCTCCCGGGGAAGGATGGGGGTGCGGCAGACCGAAAAGACCGGCCCCGCCGCCGTAACGGGGACCCCCGCGGTGCTCAGACTCTCCAGAAAGCGGTCGTAGTAGCCGCCGCCGTAGCCCAGGCGGTAGCCCCCTTCGTCAAAGGCCAGGGCGGGGACCAGCACGAGGGCGTCGGTGAGGCCCTCCCCGGTCAGGGCGGGGCAGGAGCCGTCGGGCTCGGGAATCCCGAAGCGGGCGGGGGTGAGGCGGGTGAGATCTCCCCCCGGCAGAGCGCGGAAGACCATGCGCCCCTCCAAAGCGCCCGTCACCGTCACGGGAAGGGCAACCGTTTTGCCTTCGGCGGCGGCCCGTTTCAGGATGGGAAGGGTATTGAGCTCTCCGCGCACCGATATATACCCGCAGACCACGGGGGCGTTCCTCCACGCGGGAAGGGCGAACAGGGATTCGTATATGGAGGCCTCGGCAACCCCTCTCTCGGCGGAGGTCAGTCGGTTCCGCAGATCGGAAAAATGCCGACGCAGAGTCGCTTTGTCGGTCATATCACAGGGACTGGATGGCCGCGCGGATCTCCCCCGCCTTTTCGGGGGACACCAGGGCGGAGATGATCTCCAGGCCGAACTCCCGGGCCACGCCCATGCCGGCGGCGGTGATGACCTTGCCGTCGCGGATGACCTTGCCGCCCACGGTGGCGCCCGTAAGGTGCGCCTCAAATCCCGGGAAGCAGGTAGCCCGCTTGCCCTCCAGGTAGCCTCTCTTACCCAGAACCAGGGGCGCGGCGCAGATGGCGCAGAGGTAGGCACCCTTGGCGGCGGCCAGCTCCAGAGCCAGCTCCACCGAGGGAGAGGCGTCCAGATTCGACGTGCCCGGCATACCGCCGGGGAGAATGACCGCCTCGATGGAGGGCTGTCTCATGAAGTGCTCCAAAAAAAAGCTTTCGGTGAGGTCGGCGGTGACGGTAATGCCGTGGGCGCCCGTGACGGCGGGAGCCTCGTCCCAGAGATTGCAGGCGCTGACACCCAGTCGGCGGAGCTTTTCCAGCAGGGCGTTGGTCTTGGCCTCGCGGATGGAAACGGTGGTCACGGAAAGCCCCGCGCGGCGGAGCAGATCCAGGGGGGCAAGGGCCTCCACCTCCTCGAAGCCGGGGGCAAGAAACATATAGATCATGGAGTTTTCCTCACTTTATCGTACAGTACCTGTATTATAGCATGGAAAAGCGCCTCCTGTCAAGGTGTTTCAACGGGTTTTTGCGGAGTTCTTTCCCTGTCCCTTCCCCGTTCTTTGCCCAACGGTTCTCCCGCTTCGCCCCTCCCGCTTCAGAAGCTGAGGAAGCCCCGTGACCACCAGCATTCCTCCGAAGAGCCGCCGCAAAAGCCCCGCGTCCAGCACGCGGACGAGATAGGACCCTGCCATAGCTCCGGGAACGGCGCAGACGGCCAGGAACAGCACTACCCGCACGGGGATCCGCCGCTCCCTCGCGTGCAAAAGCAGAGCCGCCCCCGCCGAGAGGAGGAAGAACAACAGATTGAGCGCCTGAGCCTCGGGCTGTGCATATCCCGCTACCAGAGTCAGGTACAGCACAAAGATCCCCGCACTGCCCACCCCCAGCCCCGAGAGGATGGCAGACAGAAAGGCGGCGAGGAGGGTGAGAAGAAGGGAGGAAGACATGGGAAATCCTTTCGTTTAAAATGGGGAAGGCTTCAAATTTGGGTTTATCGGGGCGATAAACCCAAGTGAAATCCGCTTTCAGCGGATGAAATCCTCGCGGGGCGAGGATGAAATCCGTCTTCGACGGATGAAATCTGCCCTACGGGCAGGTTGTGGTACAGACCCTTCGGGTCTGTTCATTTAAATTCTATTTTGAAACCCGCAGGGTTTCTTCCTTAACCCGCACGCAGTGCGGATTTCATCCTTGCGTAGCAAGGATTTCATCTGTCGCAGACAGATTTCATCCGCCTTCGGCGGATTTCATTCCGTTTATCGGGCTTCAGACCGGTAAACAGCTTCAGACCACCATCCTCGCCCCCGCCACCACCACCAAAGCCGCGAAGATCTTTTTCAAGACCCGATCGGGGAGCCTTCCCAGGAGTTTTGCACCCAGAAGGCCTCCCAGGGCGGCGGGGAGGATGAGAAGCAGGAGGAGGGTGGGGGAGGGGCGGACGCCGTTCATCCAGTAGAAGACTCCCGACACCGCCGAAACGGGGAGCATGACCGCGAGGGCTGTGGCTAAGACGTCCCGCCGCTCGTGATACCGCCCCAGGGGGACGGCGGGAGGATAGAGAGTTGCGGGGGGTGTCAGATGGGGGAGGACGGCCACCAGCAGGATTCCGCCCGCCGCGCCCAGAAGTCCGTTGAGCAATCCCGCCCCTACCCCCGTCAGGGCGAGGAGGAGCCAGGGAAGGGGCGTAGCGGTGGTTTCTCTCATAATGGCCTCCTTGTTGAATTCTGTAGAATTTTTGATGGCAAATTTGGCGAAAGTGTTGAAAAAGTTACAAATTATCCTTGCATTCGGAAGGATTCTGTGGTATACTATAATGGAATATTCCTATCCATCCGCCGGGCGGCTTGCGCAAAGCACGAATCGCTTCTGCCTGTAGTGTGCCCCGCCGCAAACGGGGTATGCCCGCCCATCCACCATAAAAAATTACCATCGAACAGGAGGTTACACATGGCCGAATCCAAGAACACCAAGACCGCGGCCGCCAAGAAGCCCGCCGCAGGCAAGAAGAGCGGCTCGGGTACCGCGACCGTCACCGCCACCGCCGCATCCAAGGCACCCGCAGGGAAGACGGCGAAATCCCCCGCGAAGAAATCCGCGAAAAAGAATACGTACTCGGCGAAAAATACCGTGGTGAAATCCACCGCCGCCGCCAAAAAGCCCGCCCCCAAGAAGCCCGCCCCCCAGAAGAAGGACGACGCCCAGCAGGCCGCCAAGGTGCGGCAGAGAAGCACCTTCTCGGAGCAGTTTCTGCCCTACATATTCGGAGGCCTGGCCCTGATCTTTTCGGTGCTGTTCCTCCTGAACGCCATCGGCGGAGCCGCGGCTCCCGAGGAGCACCTCATGGGCTACGTGGGCTTCTACCTCTGCCAAGCTCTGTTCGGATGCTTTGGGTGGGCGGCCTACCTCATCCCCCTGGTCTTTGTCAATCTCGCCGTTTTCTGGCGGCGCTACTGCGAGGAGCGGCTGGTGGCTGTCAAGCTGATCCTGTCGGTACTCCTCATGGTCATGATCTCCTCGGTCATTCACGTGGGCGTCTGCACCTCCGACCCCTCCCTGGCCAAGACCTTCAACGCCGGCTACCTGTACCGCACGGGCGCCGTCTTTGAGAGCGGCGGCATCGTAGGCGGCGTGGTCGGCAACCTGCTCTATACGGGACTCCGCCTCCCCGGCACCGTGGTGCTGTCCGTGGTGGCGCTTCCCCTGATCCT
>JAFTUB010000057.1 GCA_017466495.1 Clostridia bacterium | reverse complement strand
CCCCGGCCCGAGCCTACCGAGCCCGGGGCAATGCCGGCGGTACAGCGTCCCGTTCCCCCCAAGCCTGCACCGATCCCCGCCGCACCGGCTAAGCCCGAGCCCGCTCCCACCGCGCCCGCCAAAACCCGACCCGAGGCAGCTCCCGCCAAGGCGGAAAAAGCCAAACGGACCAAAAACGCCCGCCGCCGCAGTACCAAGCGCACGGCAGGACAGATCGTGTGGCTGGTGGTGCGCCGCATTCTTGTGGTGATCCTCACCCTTGTTCTGCTGCTGGTGGTAGGGGTGTTTGCCCTCTGCTACACCGTGGCCACCGGCCCCAGCCCCACCATCCGCAACTGGCTGGTGCTCACCGCCATGCAGACCAGCGCCGCCAAATGGGTGCCGGGCCTGTTCATGTCGGACGAAGAGGTGGCACAGATCGTGGCCGACAGCCACGTGGTGCGCCAGGAAGAGATCAATATGGACGAGTTCGCGCCCCCTGCCAAGGTGGACGAGAAAGGCGAGCCGGTGGACGAGTGGGCGGCCGCCATTGACGGGATGCTCTACGAGACCATCAGCGGACCCACCTTCAAGGGTTACGTCCTGCTGGTGAAGGATCCCTCCCGGGTTTACGTGGCCACCTCCAGCAGCTTCAAGGGAGGCGAGCCGGGAATTCAGATTTTCCCCTGCGCTGACCGGGACGGCGCCATTGCCGGCATCAACGGCGGCGAGTTCTGGGATGACGGCGGCGGCGGAACCGGCGGACAGCCCCTCGGCCTCACCTACTCCCGGGGTAAGATGGTCTACCAGGACTGGTCCACCCGCACCTTCATCGGCATTGACAAGAATGACCGCCTGGTGGTGGCCGAGTCCATGACCCGCGCCCGGGCCGACGAGCTGGGGATCCGCGATGCCGTCTCCTTCCAGAACGGCAACACCCTCATCACCAACGAGGACAACAAGGTCACCCTGCACTATAACGACGATAACACCGGCAAGGCCCAGCGTACCGCCATCGGCCAGCGGGCCGACGGCACCATGATCCTCATCGTTACCGACGGCCGCACCGCCGCAAGCCTGGGTGCCACCCACAATGACATCATCGACGTCATGGTGAGCTACGGCGCCGTAACCGCGGGAATGCTGGACGGCGGCTCCTCCACCATGATGTACTACCGCGACTGGTATACCAAGTACAACGTGGACGTGAGCACCCTGGACCCCAACCAGCGCAAGGGCATGGTGAACAAGTTCAAGGCCTTCACGCCCCCCCGCACCATTCCGACCTACTTCATGGTCATGCCTGAGGAGGTGGGTGAGTGATGGCAAAACAGAAAAAAGCCCGCCGCTTCCCCGTCTTCTGGGTCTGCCTGCTGGTCTTTGTTGCCCTGGTGCTGACCGTGATGGCGATCGCCCTGGCTCAGCTGCGGGTGGTGCTGGCCGATTATGAATCGGTGCAGCCGAAATACGCGGCGGAGGAGGTTTTTCGTACCCACTTCGCCAACCCCGACTACGCCGCTCTGGCCGAGCGCTGTGCCATGCCCGACAACCTCTCTCCCCTGGAGAACAAGGCGAATCTCGCCGCCGAGCTGGAGGAGCGGTTCGCCGGGGAGACCACCTCCTATGCCCCCACTACGGCGGGGGCGGACGGCAGCCTGCGCTTCTTAGTGAAGGCAGGGGAGCAGAAGATCGCTGTCTTCTCCCTGGCCATTCTGCCCGAGAAGAGCGAGTTCGGCTTTGACCGCTACGGGCTGGGGGACGTTACCCTCTACATCCGTCCCGAGGAAAGTGCGGCAGTCAGCGCGCCGTCGGAATACACCGTTTACCTCAACGGCATTCCCCTCACCGAGGAGCACATCACCGAGCAGGGGATCAAAACCGACACCTGCGCCCATATGCCTGAGGGGCTGGAGGGCATCACCTACACCACCTATGCCGCGGACAGCCTGCTTCGCGCTCCCGCCGTGGAGGTCAAGACCCCCGACGGCAGGCTCGCACCCCTGACCGCTGACCCCGAGAGCGGCCTGCTGACAGCGGGTATCGTCTACGACGAGGCTCTGCAGGCCGAGTACAGCGACTATATCATCGGCATCGCCCAAAATTACGCCGCCTTCGTGATGAAGGATGCCTACTTCGCCTCTTTCTCGGGCTATTTTGACAAGACCACCGACCTGTACGAAACGGTGCGTCAGGTGCCTACCTCCTTCGTGTGGCGGCACGACGGTTTCGAGTTCGCCGATGTGAGCGCCACCGAGTTCTACGGCTACAGCGAGGACGTCTTCTCCTGCCGCGTCCGCTTCATGCACATCCTCCACCGCATCGGCAGCGAGGACTACACCGAGCAGTTTGACGTGACCTTCTACCTGCATCGGGTAGACGGCAAATTCCTCATCTATGACATGGTCAACAACTGAGAAAAGGAGCACCTCCCATGGACGTTTTCCTTCCCTTTGACTTTGCAGTCCTGGACTGGATCGCCGAGAACCTGCGCTGCGGCTTCATGGACTTCATCATGCCCCTCATCACCCGCCTCGGCGACGAGGGCATCTTCTGGATCGCCACCGCGTTGATCCTGCTGATCTTCCCCAAGACCCGGAAAACCGGTGCCATGATGGGGGTGGCCATGCTGCTGGGCCTGCTCATCGGCAACAAATGCCTCAAGCCCCTCATCGCCCGCACCCGCCCCTATGACGTGCGGGAGATCCTCCCCTACCTCATCGAGCCGGAATCCTCGAAATCCTTCCCCTCGGGACACACCCTGGTGTGCTTTGAGGCTGCTACCGTCCTCATGATTCGCCACGCGAAACCCTGGGGCATCGCGGCCCTGGTTGCCGCCTTCCTCGTGGCCTTCTCCCGGATGTACCTCTTCGTCCATTACCCCACCGATATCCTCGGCGGTATCATCCTGGGCACCCTCTTCGGCTTCTGCGGCGTGTGGATCGTGAACGGGTTTATGAAATTGATTAAAAAGAATTGAGAGATTGGGGAGGGGCTTTTTGAAAAAAGCCCCTCCCCAAACCCCTCCGCAAAAACTTTCAAACAAATTGGATCCGGCAGGAGCGGAAGGCAGTGCGCTAAGTGTGCACCTCCATCTGCCGCAGCCGTCCTTCGGACGGCGACCGGTTCGGCCAAGATACCAAGAAAACCTCCCCGAAACTGTGGTTTCGGGGAGGTTTTGGTTTAACCCCATTTGGGAAGTTTTCGCGGGGCCCGGGGGGCCTTTTTCAAAAGGCCCCCCGGCGGGGTGTGGGGCGGCGCCCCACGACCTTATCTCTTCCGGCAGAGATATTTGTCGAGCTTTTCCTTCATGTTGTCGGGGATGGTGCGTTCCACGGGGCAGAAGGCGGCGTTGGCCATGCGGTCCACGAAGGCGGTGATGGCGGCGATATCCTGCTGCATTTGGTTGGGGGAGATGGATGCGGCGGTGTCGTAGCTGTTGTGGATGGTGGCCGTTTCCCTGGGTGCGGAGCGGGCAAAGGAAACCGAGGGCACGCCCTTGTCCGAGAAGGGGGTGGAGTCGCTGGAGTAGACCCCCTGGTAGGCGGAGATGGGGAAGCCCAGCTCCCGGCCCATGTAGGTGATGTAGTGGACCAGCTTTTCCTCGGCGGTGCAGCAGGCAATGAACTTGCCCATGATGCAGCCGATCATATCCAGGTTGACGCAGAGCGCGGTTTTGCTCAGCTCCTCCTCGTGCTCGGCACAGTATGCCTTGGCGCCCAGCAGGCCGCGCTCCTCGCTGCCGCACCAGATGAAGCGCAGGCTTCGGCGGTGGGGGCGCTCGGCGAAGTGCATGGCCATGGACAGAAGCCCCACAGCGCCCGACATATTGTCGTAGGCACCTTGGGAGAGGGAGGTGGAATCGTAGTGCGCCGTCAGCACGATGGTCTGCTCATCCTCGCCGGGCAGATCCAGCACCACGTTCCGAGACTCGCCGGTGTATTCGTCCTGGGCCAGGGTAATGCGGGCGGTCTTGGCCCCCGCGGCGATCAGGGCCACCGCGTCCTTGGCGTTGATGTTCACCCCGAGGAGCTTCTCGCCCTGCGCCACATAGCTGCGCAGCTCCCGGCGGTCAATGTCCCGGTCGGTGAAGTTCACGTTGCCGTCGTAGCTGATGAAGCCCACCGCGCCGTGGGCCAGCAGGTCGCGGTAACGCCAATAGCCCAGATAGCCGTCGAAAAGCACAATCTTCCCGCGGCAGCCCTCCAGGCTCATGGGATCGGTGTCGGTGAGGTAGTACAGGGGGGCTTCGATCTCCCCCGAACCGGCGCAAAGATAGCCCCGGCAGGGGATCTCCCGACCGTCCACCACCAGCTTTTCGGTGTGAACGGTGGCCATGTCCACCGCAAAGGGAGCAAGCTTCGCCTCCAGGCCTGCCTCGCGGCAAACCCCGCAAAGATATTCGGCGGCCTGCAGCTCCTCTGCGCTTCCGCCTGTGCGGATGTACGCCGTGTCGCGGAAAATCTTCTCAATCTGTGCTGTCGTCATGATATTTCTCCTTGATGTGTTTTTTCTTGGGGCGCTGCCCCAAACCCCGCCGGGGGAGCCGGGCGCAAAGCGCAGAAAAAGGCTCCCCCGGGCCCCCGCGAAAACTTT
>JAFTUB010000056.1 GCA_017466495.1 Clostridia bacterium | reverse complement strand
CGTCTGACGGGGGAGAAGCCGGTCTTTCTCTTCGACGATGTTCTCAGCGAGCTGGATGCCTCCCGCCGGGCCTATCTGCTGCGGGAGTTCGCCGACCGCCAGGTGATCATGACCACCTGCGAGGGGATCGAGTTCCCCTTTGAGGCTCGCGTCGTGGGCGTAGAGGGCGGCACCTATACCCCACACACCCATACCCGGGAGGAATAATCATGTATCTGCACGCAGGAAACGGCCGCACCGTCCGCACCCGGGACGTGATCGGCATCTTTGACCTGGACAATGCCAGTATGTCGGCGGTGACCCGCCGGATGCTCACCGAAATGCAGCGGGATGGGCGGGTGGAAAGCGCCGCCGACGAGCTGCCCAAGGCATTCATCCTCTACCGCGCCGGAGACACCACGAAAATCTGTCTCTCCCCGCTCTCTGCCGCCGCCCTCCGTGGCCGCTGCGAAGAGCTGTAACCATAACCGACCACAGCCCTGTGGAAAAAGAAAGGGAACGCACATGAATCAGTACGACGAGAATCAAATACAAGTATTGGAGGGCCTGGAAGCCGTCCGCCGCAGACCCGGTATGTACATCGGGTCCACCTCCATCCGCGGCCTGCACCACCTGGTGTACGAGATCGTGGACAACGCCATTGACGAGGCCATGGCAGGGAAGTGCCACCGCATTGAGGTGACCCTCCATCCCGACGGCAGCGTCTCGGTGCAGGATGACGGCCGCGGTATCCCCGCGGGCATCCACCCCAAGATGGGTATCCCCACCCTGGAGGTGGTCTATACCATCCTCCATGCCGGCGGTAAGTTTGACGGCGAGGGCTACAAGTTCTCGGGAGGCTTGCACGGCGTTGGCGCATCGGTGGTAAACGCTCTCTCCGAGTGGGTGGAGCTGGATAACTGCTACGACGGCCGCCGCTATACCATGCGCTTTGAGCGGGGCGCGGTCACCCGTGCCTTCAAGTGCGAGGGAGAAACCGATCACCACGGCCTTTATGTGCGCTTCAAGCCCGATGCAACCATCTTCGACGAGACGGTGTTTGAATACGAAACCCTCCTCGCCCGCCTTCGCGAGCAGGCCTTCCTCAATGCCGGCGTGAACATCTCCATCCGGGACGAGCGCTGCCTGCCCGACACAAACGGAGAGCCCACTCCCGTACAGGAGTGCGATCTCCTCTACGAGGGCGGTATCCGCTCCTTTGTGGAGCACCTCAACGGGGCCAAGAAGGCCGAGGTGATCCACCCCGACATCATCTATATGCGGGCCGAGCGGGAGGACTACGTGGCCGAGGTGGCCATGCAGTACAACGATACCTACAACGAGACCCTCTTAACCTTTGCCAACAACATCCACACCATTGAGGGCGGTACCCATGAGGTGGGCTACAAGAATGCCCTCACCCGTGTGCTTAACGAATATGCCCGCAAGAACGGCATTCTCAAGGACGCCGACAAGAACCTCTCGGGTGAGGACGTCCGTGAGGGCCTGTGCGCCGTGGTTTCGGTGAAGCTCACCGAGGCGCAGTTTGAGGGACAGACCAAGGGCAAGCTGGGCAACGCCGATATGCGCCAGTTTGTGGATAAGCTGGTCTACACCAAGCTCTCGGAATACCTGGAGGAAAACCCCTCCGCGGGCAAGATCATCTTAGAGAAAGCCCTGGCCGCTTCCCGCGCCCGTGAGGCCGCCCGCAAGGCAAGAGAGCTGACCCGCCGCAAGAATCCTCTGGAGGGCTCCACCCTCCCCGGCAAGCTGGCCGACTGCCAGGAACGCCGCACCGAGCTCACCGAGCTCTTCTTAGTGGAGGGAGACTCCGCAGGCGGCACCGCCAAGGAGGGACGCGATCCCCGCTTCCAGGCCATCCTGCCGCTGCGCGGTAAGGTGCTCAACGTGGAAAAATCCCGCCTGGACAAGGTTTACGGCAACGCGTCTCTTATCCCCATCATCCAGGCGCTGGGCTGCGGCATCGGGGAGGAGTTCGACATGGAGAAGCTCCGCTACGGCAAGATCATCATCATGGCGGATGCCGACGTGGACGGTTCCCACATCCGTATCCTGCTGCTCACCTTCTTCTTCCGCCATATGCGCCGCCTCATCGACGAGGGGCACATCTTCCTGGCACAGCCTCCACTCTACCGCGTCCACAAGGGCAAGAAGGAAATGTACGCCTTCACCGAGGCCGAGCGGGATGCCTATATGGAGCAGCTGGGCCAGGGCGCCGAGGCCAACCGCTACAAAGGTCTTGGTGAGATGAACGCCGATCAGCTTCGGGACACCACCATGGACCCCAACTACCGCACCATCCTCCGGGTCACCCTGGAGGACGCCATCGAGTGCGATCAGATGTTCAACATCCTCATGGGCGACCGGGTTGAACCCCGCCGCGAGTTCATCGAGGCCAACGCAAAGTTCGCCGAAAACCTCGACGTATAACGCCCATGCGGGTTGCCATTCTCAACCTCAATCCCGGCATTGACCGGGTGATCTACCTGGATCATCCCACCTGCGTGGGGGGGATGAACCGGGCCGCCCGCAGCCTGCTCACCCCGGGCAGCAAGGCGGCAAATCAAGCCCGCATCTTTTCGATGCTGGGCGACGAAGTAGACTTCTGTACCTTCACCGGCGGCCCCTTCGGAGCCGCCTGCGACCACCTCTCGGCGGGGGAAGGGATCACCCTGCACACCGTCCCCACCGCCGCCGGCGTGCGCACCAACACCAAGATCATCGACCGTGACGGCCTCTGCACCGAATTCAACGAATCCGGCGGACCGGTCACACCGGGGGAGCTTGCCCTGTTGAAAACCGAACTTCTCGGATGCTGTGGAAAAGCGCAGGTTTTGTCGATTTGCGGCAGTCTTCCACAGGGTGTGGAAAAAGATTTCTACAGGGAGATCATCCTCTCCGCCCGGGAAGTCAATCCCCGCCTCTTCATCGCCCTGGACTGCGACGGCGAGCAGCTGGCAAAGGGATTTTCCGCCGCTCCCGATCTCATCAAGCCCAACCGGGGTGAGCTGGCGGGCCTGCTGTCTTTCCACAGCCTGTCCGCAGACTTGTCCACACCCGAGCAGATTTGCACAGCCTGTGGAAAACTCGGTGGAAAACCCACCCGAATCCTGTGTACAGCCGATGTCCACGGCTCGGTGGCCGTCTGCCCCGAGGGCAGCTGGCAGGTCACCGCGCCCAGCGTTCCCTTCCGCTCCTTCTCGGGTGCCGGGGACACCTACCTGGCCGCCTACCTCCACGCAAGCCTCGCCGAAGGCAAGCCCATCCCCGAGGCCCTTGCATACGCCTCGGCAGCCGCAGCCGCGCGGGTCTCCCGCCCCGGCACCGAGCTGCCTACCAAAGACGACATCAACACCCTGACCCAACAGGTCACCGTTACCCCCATCCATTAAAATTTGTACCCACCAAACCCAAAACAATTTTTGAACGTTTTTGGGGATTCTCAAGGGACTTTTTTCAAAAAGTCCCTTGAGTGGGGGTGCGGGGGCAAAGCCCCTGCAAGCAAAGCCCCCGTAACAGAAAGGATCAATCATGGAAGAAAAACACGACCTCGAATTTGCCGATCAGAGCATACGCGACATTACCATGGAGAAGGAGGTACGCAAGTCCTTCATCGAATACTCCATGTCGGTGATTGTGTCCCGCGCTCTGCCCGACGTGCGCGACGGCATGAAGCCCGGTCAGCGGCGCATCCTCTACGCCATGTATGAGGACCACCTCACCTACGATAAGCCCTTCCGCAAGTCGGCCACTACCGTCGGTAACGTGCTGGGCCGGTATCATCCCCACGGTGATGCGGCGGTGTACGGTACCATGGTCCGCCTGGCACAGCCCTTCTCCCTCCGCCATCCTCTCATTGAGGGCCAGGGTAACTTCGGCAACATCGACGGCGACGGCGCCGCCGCCTACCGTTATACTGAGGCGAGAATGTCCAAGCTCGCCGACACCATGCTCCAGGACATCGAGAAGGACGTGGTGAAGTGGATGCCCAACTTCGACAGCAGCCGCCGTGAGCCCGAGGTGCTCCCCTCCCGCTTCCCCAACCTGCTGGTCAACGGCTCCATCGGTATCGCCGTGGGTATGGCTACCTACATCCCGCCCCATAACCTGGGGGAGGTTATCGATGCCACCATCTGCCGCATGGATAACCCCGAGTGCACCGTGGCCGACCTGATGCAGCACATCAAGGGCCCCGATTTTCCCACCTATGCCTCCATTTACGGCCAGAACGGCATCATCGAGGCCTATACCACCGGCCGGGGACGTGTCATGGTCCGCGCCCGCTGCGAGGTCGAGGAAGACAAGCACCGCATCATCGTTACCGAGATCCCCTACCAGGTGAACAAATCCCAGCTGGTGGAGTCCATCGCTGACCTGCACAAGGAAAAGCGGGTTGACGGCATCACCGGCATCCGGGACGAGTCGGCACGGGGCAAGATCCGCATCGTCATTGAGCACCGCCGTGACGTGTCGGGACAGATCCTGCTCAATCAGCTTTACAAGTACACCCAGCTGCAGGATACCTGCGCCATCAATATGCTGGCCCTCATCGACGGGGAGCCCAAGGTGCTCTCTCTCCCCCGCATTTTGGATGCCTACATCAAGCACCAGGTGTCGGTGATCACCAACCGTACCATCTTCGACCTCAAGAAGGCCCGTGCCCGGGCCCACATCCTTGAGGGATATCAGATCGCGCTGGATCATATCGATGAAGTGGTGGAGATCATGAAGACCTCCCCCTCCATCCCTGCCTCCAAGCTCACTCTGTGTGAGCGCTTCGGCCTCTCGGACGAGCAGGCCCAGGCCATCGTTGATATGACGCTCGGTAAGCTCACCGGCATGGAGCGGGAGAAGATCGAGGACGAGCTGGCCCGCCTGCATAAGCTCATCGCCGAGCTGGAGGGTGTGCTGGCCGATCCCGCCAAGATCCGTGACATCATCCGGGAGGAGATGCTCGAGATCAAGCGCAAGTTCGCCGAGCCCCGCCGCACCGATCTGGTGGCCGCCGAGGACGAGATCGTGCTGGAGGACCTCATCGAGCGCCACCAGTGCGTCATCACCATGACCCACGCCGGCTACATCAAGCGCCAGCCCGCCGACACCTACACGGCCCAGCGCCGCGGCGGCAAGGGCATCATCGGCATGGCCACCAAGGAAGAGGACTTCATTGAACGGGTTATCGTCATGAACTCCCACGATTACCTCATGCTCTTCACCAACCGGGGCAAGGTGCATACCCGCAAGGCATATCAGATGCCCGAGGCCGGCCGCACCGCAAAGGGCTCCAATATCGTCAATCTGCTTGAACTGGAAGCAGGCGAGAAGATCACTGCCGTCATCTCCATCGCAGGCTTCGGCGAGGAGGAGTACCTCACCATGGTCACCCGCCACGGCGTCATCAAGCGTACCCTGCTCACCGAGTACGAGTACCAGCGCAAGGGCGGTAAGATCGCCCTGTCTCTGGACGAGGGAGACGAGCTGGTCTTCGTCATGCACACCATGGGCGACCGGGATGTGATCCTGGCCACCTCTGAAGGCAACGCCATCCGCTTTTCGGAGGAGAACGTCCGCGCCATGGGACGTACTGCCCGGGGCGTTCGCGGTATCTCCCTCCGCGGGGACGACTATGTGGTGGGCGCCGCCGTGGTGGAGGAGGGCAAGGACCTGGTCACCGTCACCGAGGGCGGCTTCGGCAAGCGCACCCGCTTTGACGACTTCCGTACCGTCCGTACCCGCGGCGGCCTCGGCGTGATCTGCCACAACGTGTCCGATCGCACCGGCAAGCTGGCCGGCATCGCTTCGGTGTCCGACGCCGATGACCTGATGCTCATCACCGACACCGGCACCATCATCCGCACTCCCGTGTCCGATATTCCCGTCTACTCCCGCTCCGCCGCCGGTGTTATCGTGATGCGCCTGGCTGAGGGTGCCAAGCTGGTGAACTTCTCCAGCGTGGCCGGGGAAGAGGAAGCGGACGAGGCCGGTGCTGGTGCAGAAGAAGCCCCCGAGGCATAATTCCGGAGGTGCACCATGAAGAAAATTCTCTCTCTGGCACTCTTCGTCCTGGTTCTGCTCACCGCCGTTTCCTGCGGTAAGGCACCCACCGCCGAGGAGATCCGCCCCACCCTGGAGGCACTCGTCGAGGCTTCCTACGAGATCAATGATATCTTCTTCGGTGAAGGACTTCCCGCCATCGAGCGCGACAGCGAGTACGCCATCAAAAATCACGTCTACTACATGGACGAAGGGGGCAACTACGACTACGTGACCCCCGACTGCCCCTATCAGACCACCGATGAGATCAAGGCCGCCGCCGAGAAGGTCTACAGCAGCGGCTACCTGGCCTCCATCTACGAGACCTCCTTCATCGGCGTGGCCGATCCCAACGCGGGGATGCTCTATGCCCGCTACCTGGACACCGACGAGGGACTGAAGAAGTCCAATCTCCACAAGGCCATCATCACCGCCAAGCGAATCTATGACTTCGACTCCATGGCCGTGGTCAAGCCCTCCGGCACCGACTACGTGAACATCGAGATCGACTCCCATACCGAAGGCTCCTCCGATGTCCTCCGCATCCGCCTGACCCTGGTCAACGAAAACGGCGAGTGGAGGCTGGACACGCCGACGTATTGAGGGGGAGGATTTGGGGGAGCTTTTTGAAAAAAGCTCCCCCAAGCCCCCGCAAAAACTTTCCAAAACGCCTTTTTTGAAAGTTTTTGCGGATTCTTAAGGGACTTTTTTCAAAAAGTCCCTTAAGTGGGGTTTGGGGCAAAGCCCCATATACTTTATATTTTTCCGATTTCGGAAAAATATTAGACAAAACTATTGCAATTTCGGAAAATATTCGATATAATATATCCATAATTGGAATTTATGGAGGAAAACACTATGGCAACCAAAACTACGGTAAAGAAGCCCCTGATCAATACCGGCGCCACCGACGAGGAGCGCGCGAAGGCACTTGCCACGGCGAAGCAGCAGCTGACCAAGCGCTTCGGCGAGGGCATCATCATGAAGCTGGGTGAGAACACCCGCATGAACGTGTCTGCGGTGCACACCGGCTCCATTGCGCTGGACATGGCGCTGGGCATCGGCGGCGTTCCCCGGGGACGCATCATCGAGATCTACGGGCCTGAATCTTCGGGTAAGACGACCCTGGCGCTGCACATTCTTGCCGAGGTGCAGAAGGAAGGCGGCGAGGCGGCTTTCATTGATGCCGAGCACGCCCTGGATCCCCAGTACTCCAAGGCCCTGGGGGTTGACATCGACAATCTGCTGGTGTCCCAGCCCGACTCCGGGGAGGATGCCCTGGAGATCTGCGAGGTGCTGGTGCGTTCCGGCGCCATCTCCGCCGTGGTCATCGACTCGGTTGCGGCTCTGACCCCCCAGCAGGAGATCGAGGGCGAGATGGGCGCATCCCACGTTGGCCTGCAGGCGCGGCTCATGTCCCAGGCCCTGCGCAAGCTGTCGGCCGTGGTGTCCAAGTCCAACTGTATCGTAATCTTCATCAACCAGCTTCGCGAGAAGGTTGGCGTGATGTACGGCAACCCCGAGACCACCCCCGGCGGCCGCGCCCTGAAGTTCTACGCCTCGGTGCGCATTGAGGTGCGCAAGGCCGAGACCCTCAAGAACGGCTCGGAGGTTTACGGCTCCCGCACCAAGGCAAAGGTGGTCAAGAACAAGGTTGCACCCCCCTTCAAGACGGCGGAATTCGACATTCTCTACGGTAAGGGAATCTCCCGCTCCGGCGAGCTCATCGACATCGGCGTGACCCTGGACATCATCAAGAAGTCGGGCGCCTGGTTCTCCTACAACGGGGAGCGGCTGGGGCAGGGCAAAGACAACGCCCGCGCCGCCATCGAGGCCGATCCCGCCCTCTTCGACGAGATCGAGGCAAAGATCCGCGCCATGCAGGATCAGCTGGAGGTCATGGAGGAGGAGTACGAGCTGGACGAGGATGACGACGACGAGTTCGACATCCGTTCCCTTAAGCTGGATGATCCGGACGGGGAATAATGCTCTCCGCCGTTATTCGCGAAATTTTGCCCGTGCAGGGGGGCGATGCCCTCTGCGTGACCCTCACCCTGGAGGGTGACGGGGGCAGCGAGGTACACAGCTACACCGTCTCCCACCTGCAGTACGCCGAGCTCCCCTGCCTGCACCCCTACGCCAAGGCGGCGGGACGGAGCCTGACGGCCGAGCAGGTGGCGGAGATCGAGCAGGCGGACTGCCGCCATGCCGCCGTACGCCGTGCGCTGAATTTGCTCTCCTACGGCGATCTGACTCAGCAAGCGCTGGTGCGTAAGCTCCTTCTGCGGGGCATCGACCGGGAAACCGCCCAGTACGCCGCCGCTGTGGTGGCCGAGAGCGGCTATATCAACGAGGAGGAGCAGATCGAGCGAGCCCTCCGCGCCTGCCTGCGCAAGGGCTGGGGCCCGCTGCGCATTCTCCAGGCCCTCCGGCAGAAGGGATTCTCCCGGGAAGCCATGGAAACCCTTGCCGATCGCCTGGCCGAGATCGATTTCGCCGGGCAGTGCGCCGAAGTCATTGAACGAAAATGGGGCGCTCTCCCCACTGACCGGCAGGCACGCCAAAAAGCCATCGCCGCCCTCATGCGCCTGGGCTACACCCGGGAGCAGATCGGTAGGTAGCAGGGGCTTTTTCTGGGGGAGCCTTTTGAAAAAGGCTCCCCCAGGCCCCCGCGAAAACTTAAAAAAGGAGAATGGACGGGGAGTAAAAAAGCCTCCCTCCGGGAGGGAGGTGGCATGGCGAAGCCATGACGGAGGGAGAGTGCGGAAGGATACGGATTGATCTGACCGTTCATGCACGCATTCTCCCTCAGTCTCGCGCCTTGCGCTCGCCAGCTCCCTCCCGGAGGGAGCCTTACCCAGCACCCACCCAACATAAAACCATTTTTTGGAAGTTTTTACGGGGGTTTGGGGACGCTTTTTTCAAAAAGCGCCCCCAAGGTCTATTCTAACAACACGAGGTAAACCCATGAAAATCGGATTTGTATCGCTTGGATGTCCCAAGAATCAGCTGGACACGGAGGTCATGCTGCACGAGCTGTTGGCGGCGGGCTTCGAGGTCACGCCGGAGGAGACCGAGGCGGACATTATCATCATCAACACCTGTGCGTTCATTGAGAGTGCCAAGAAGGAGTCGATTGACAACATTCTGGACATTGCGTGGCTGAAGGAGAACCACACCCTGAAGGGGATCGTGGTGACTGGCTGCCTGGCCGAGCGGTACCGGGATCAGCTCTTTGAGGAGCTGCCCGAGATTGATGCGGCACTGGGCGTCGGCTCGATCCACGCCATTGTGGAGGCGGTGAAGGCCGTTGCAGCAGGGAAGCGGTTCAGCGAGTACGCTCCCGCCGACGAGGTGCGCCTGGGCGGCGACCGCGTCCTCACCACCCCCGAGTACACTGCCTACCTGAAGATCGCCGAGGGCTGCGACAACCGCTGCGCCTACTGCGCCATTCCCGACATTCGCGGCAAGTTCCGCTCCCGTCCCATGGAGGACGTGGTGGCCGAGGCCAAGGAAATGGAGGCGCTGGGGGTGAAGGAGCTGGTGCTGGTGGCACAGGACACCTCCCGCTACGGGCTGGATCTCTACGGCGAGTACAAGCTGGCCGCTCTGCTCCGTGCCATCACCGATGCCACCGATATTCCCTGGGTGCGCCTGCTCTACTGCTATCCCGACAAGATCACCGACGAGCTCATCGCCGAGATCCGGGACAACCCCCAGGTGGTCAAGTACATTGACCTTCCCGTTCAGCACGCCACCGATCATATGCTGAAGGCCATGAATCGCCACGGCGACCGCGCCATGATCGAGGATACCATTGCCCGCCTGCGCGCCGCCATTCCCGATATCATTATCCGCACCACCTTCATCGTGGGTTTCCCCGGGGAGACCGAGGAGGATTTCCTCTCCCTGTGCGAGTTCGTGCGGGCCACCAAGTTCGACCGCGCCGGGGTATTCCCCTACTCCCGGGAGGAGGACACCCCTGCCTACGACTTCCCCGACCAGATCGACGAGCAGCTCAAGCTGGACCGCGCCGATATCCTCATGCGGGAGCAGCAGGCTGTGGTGGACGAGCTGATGCCGAAGCGCGTGGGCACCACCGTCCGGGTGCTGGTGGAGGACTTCGACCCCGTCTCCGAGGCGCACTACGGCCGCTCTGCCGCCGATGCCCCCGAGATCGACGGCAAGATCTTCTTCCTCTCCCCCGTGCGCATCGCCCCCGGCTCCTTCGTTGACGTGGAGATCACCGAGGTGCAGGACTACGACCTGGTAGGCCGCGCCATTATCCCCAAATCCTGATTTTGAGGAGGTAACCCATGAAGCTGAATCTGCCCAATCAACTCACCGTGCTGCGGATGCTGCTGGTGCCCGTGTTCATGATCGTCCTGCTCCTGCCAATCCCCGGCATTTGGAGCCCCGTCATTGCCTGCGCCATCTTCATCCTCACGTCCCTGACCGATATGCTGGACGGCATGATCGCCCGCCGCTGCAATATGATCACCGACTTCGGCAAATTCCTCGACCCCCTGGCCGATAAGTTCCTCATCTTCGGCGCAATGCTGGCCATTCTCTGCAAGTACGACGATATCCGCCCCGTCTTTGTGTGGGTCGCCGCCATCGTCATCCTCCGGGAGCTGGCCGTCACCTCCCTCCGCCTCGTGGCAAACCAGAAAACCGGCGTGGTCGTCGCCGCCAGCTGGCTGGGGAAAATCAAAACCGTGACCCAAATGCTGGCCGTCATCGTCATTCTCCTGGAGGACGTCCTCCTTCCCGAAAACCTCGCCGCCATGAACCTCGCCTCCTATATCATGATGGCCCTCATGGTCCTCTTCACCGTCTGGAGCGGCCTCAACTATATGAAGGCTATGTGGAAGTATCTTGATCCTGAGAAGTAAGGGACGAATGTGGGGGGAGACTTTTGAAAAAGGCTCCCCCCACACCCCCCGCGAAACCTTTCCAATAAAGGAATTGATGTTTGTGCGGTGCGGATTTGGGCGGGAGCGGCAGGCTGCGCGCTGACCGCTCACCTCCATCTGCCGCAGCCGTCCTCCGGACGGCGACCGGTTCGGCACAATGCAACATAGGAAAAGGCTCCCTCTTCGAGCAATGTCATTCACCTAATCCCACCAAGTTTAGTTAAGCCACAGCACACAGCACCCTCGAACAATATCGCGTTCGAGGGTGCTTTTTTCATCTCAAGCATCCACACCAAGATCATTGCGCTTCACCATCCCATTCGCTGGATTTTTTGGGTATATATCTGAAGACGTAAAAACAGGGATCCACCTACATGGAATGGAGTCCTATTTAACACTATATTGAAGTCGGATTTTGGTGAATGCCTATCGGCAAATGAAAAGGAGCAAGGTATATTTCAACCTTGCTCCCTGTCAAGAGCATACACTATTCAGTACGACAAACTGAAAGTTGTCGGTGTGTTTTGAAATTACTTCAACAGATCTTGTACAAGACTGGTTATCCTGAGTGCGATTACATCGTAAATGTTTTCGAGCGCTTCACGCCTCTCTTCATCAGAATCAAAAGAATGGAGATCGAGCGTCGTTTCAAATGTATCTGTGAGAACCGAAAATGCTTTTTTGATGATTTCTGTCTTCTCGATTTTTTGGCAATCATCATACATTTTCTGATATGTACCCAGCATCAATCGATAGGTTTCCTCTCGAGCGGCGAAAACGGAGCAAACAGCATTTACAGCTTCTACGTCGTTTTCATCCCTTTCTTCTCCTTCAAAAACGGAGGAGACGGAGTCGCTAAGTCGATACAGTGCATTTGAATTGCTCGTCATAGCCTCTTGCAATTTGCAGATTTGCTCAAATATTTCTTTTTGGGTAAGGTTGGTTGTATTTTCTGACATTATTATATCCTCCAAATAGTTTTTTGGCGGACACGCAAGGCCTATTTTGTTTTCAGCTACGAAGCGTGCCCTGCCGCTTTTGACAAGACCTTTCGCCCTTTTTGGGTAGGTCGCCTCATATTCATTTCCTTGCTCATCAACAACAATTACGTTTTTTTCGATGGGTGTCGCCCCCTTGTTATAAATTTGAGGTTTGAAGTGAATTATATGTTTTTTATTATGGGTGTCTTCCCCTATTCACATTGACATTATATCACAATTTTGAAATAAAATCAAGTGACATTACTTATCTAAACGCCCGCCGCACAATACAAACCAAACCCAAGACACATGCGTGAAAGTTTTTGGGGATTCTTAAGG
>JAFTUB010000055.1 GCA_017466495.1 Clostridia bacterium | reverse complement strand
CGATGGTTGCAGGCGGGATCACCGTCAGCCGATGTGAGGATGGACTGCTTGTAGCTGCCGTCTGCGGCCAGCAGACCGGAGATGCGGGGGGTGTAGTTGGGGGGATCGGGCTCGAAGCAGCGGGTGCGCAGACCGTCGGCGAAGGACTTCCCTGCCACCATGAAGTCACGGATGGTATCGGTCTGGTCGCCGTTGGTAACGATCAGGCCGGCATCAATTTTGCGGACGGGATGATAAATGATCAGCGAGGGATCCACCATTTTGGACTCGTCGTAGGCGCGGGTACGGATGCCGTCATCGGTGGTCTCGAAGATGCGGTTGCGGCTGTTGCCGCTGCGGCCCATGATGAAGTAGGCCACCACGCCGTATTTGTTGTCAGCCGAGCGGCCGAGAATAATACCGCGGCCGGGATATGCGTGGGCGGCGAGAATGCCGTCGATTTTCTTTGCGTTCATGTTCGTATCTCCTTTATTGATCTGCCATCAGCTCTGCGCTGACCAGCTCTGCCGCACGGGGAAGCAGATACCACTCGGCCTGCTCCATGACGCGGCGCTGAAGGATCTCGGGCGTGTCGCCCGGCTCGATCTCCACGGCGCGCTGGAGGATGATCCGTCCGCCGTCACAGATCTCGTTGACAAAATGTACCGTTGCCCCCGTCACCTTGACCCCGTATTCCAGGGCCGCCTCATGTACGCGCAGGCCGTAAAAGCCCTTGCCGCAGAAGGAGGGGATGAGGGAGGGGTGAACGTTGATGATGCGCTCGGGCCAGCGGGAAACGAAATCGGCACTGAGGATGGAGAGGAAGCCAGCCAGTACAATGATGTCGATCTTGTACTCGGCAAGAGCCGCCGAGATGCCGGCCTCGAATTCAGCCAGGTCGGCGCAGGACTTTCGATCCACCACCACCGAGGGGACGCCGTGCTTTGCGGCGCGCTCCAGGGCGTATACGCCGGGCTTGCTGGACACCACCAGCTCGATTTTTCCGCTGTGGATCAGTCCCGCATCCTGCCCGTCCAGCAGGGCCTGCAGGTTGGTGCCGCCCCCCGAGACGAAGACGGCGATGCGTGCGGTCCTCAGCATAATTCGATGCCGTCGCCTTCGGCGATTTCACCGATGAGGTAGGCATCCTCGCCGTTCTCGCGGAGAATGCGGATGGCCTTGTCTGCATCGGCGGCAGGAACTACAACCGACATACCCACACCCATGTTATAGGTATTGAACATATCCCGCTCGGGGACGTTGCCCTCACGGGCGATCATATCAAAAATGGGAAGAACGCGGACTGCCTTGCGCTGGATCTTGGCGCAGAGGCCGTCGGGAATGGCGCGCGGAATGTTCTCGTAGAAGCCGCCGCCGGTAATGTGGGAGACCGCACCGATCTTGACCTGCTCATTGAGGGCAAGGATGGACTTGACGTAGATCTTGGTGGGGGTCAGCAGAGCCTCGCCCAGGGTCATGCCCAGATCGTTGCAGTAAACGCCCAGATCGCGATTCTCCACATCAAAGACGCGGCGAACCAGGGAGAAGCCGTTGGAGTGAACGCCGGTGGAGGCAAGGGCGATTACCGCATCACCGGGCTTGACGGCATTGTGGTCAATGATCTTTGCACGGTCAACCACGCCCACCGAGAAACCGGCCAGGTCGTACTCATCCTCGGGCATCAGACCTGGATGCTCGGCAGTCTCGCCGCCGATCAGGGCACAGCCTGCCTGGATACAACCCTCGGCCACACCCGACACAATAGCGGCAACCTTCTCGGGGAAGTTCTTGCCGATGGCGATGTAGTCAAGGAAGAAGAGGGGCTTTGCACCGCAGCAGATAATGTCATTGACGCACATGGCAACGCAGTCGATACCCACGGTATCATGCTTGTCCATCAGGAAGGCGAGCTTGATCTTGGTGCCGACGCCGTCGGTACCGCTGACCAGGACAGGACGCTGAATGCCGGTCATGTCCAGCTCGAAGAGGCCGCCGAAGCCGCCGATATCCGAAACACAGCCCGCCGTCATGGTGGCGGCAACGTGCTTCTTCAGCAGTTCCACCGCACGGTATCCCGCAGTAATATCCACGCCTGCGGCTTTATAGCTTTCACTGAAACTTTTCATCTTTGTCTATTCCTTTCGGTTCAATCTTTTTTGAAGTCAGTTGGCCGCCAGCTTTTCCTGGAGGGCCGCATCCTTGCGTATCACAGCCTCGGTCATGGCCGCACGGGAAGCGGCAAGCTTTTCGGCAAGTGCGGAATCCTCGACCGCGAGGATCTGAATAGCCAGCAGAGCGGCATTGGCCGCGCCGTCGATGGCAACGGTGGCAACCGGCATACCCGAGGGCATCTGCACGGTGGCCAGCAGGGCATCAAGTCCGTCCAGGGTGGAGGACTTGATCGGAATCCCGATCACGGGGAGGGTGGTATTGGCAGCCAGAGCACCGGCCAAATGTGCAGCCTTACCGGCAGCGGCAATGATGGCACCGAAGCCTGCCTCGCGGGCACCCACAGCAAAATTCCGCGCCGCTTCAGGGGTGCGGTGTGCCGAGTAAACGTGGGCCTCAAAGGGGACGCCGTAATCACGCAGGGTCTTGATGGCGCTCTCCACAACCGGCAGATCGCTGTCGCTGCCCATGACAATCGCTACTTTTTTCATTGGAATCAACCTTTCTTGGTGTATTTCATCGCTGCACGGCAGCGGAGAGGTCAGGATTTCTTTGCCTCACTCTTCTTGGTGAGGTAGCGGGATTTCCCGGCACAGGTAGGAATTGAGGTGGGATATTCACCGGTGAAGCAGGCGGTGCAGAAGCCGCGCTTGCATTCGGGAACAAAGCGGTTGATGCTCTCCATGCTGAGGTAGCCGAGGGAGTCAACACCGATGATCTTTGCAACCTCCTCCACGCTGCGCCCGTGGGCGATCAGCTTCTCAGGGGAGTTGACATCGGTGCCGTAATAGCATGGGTAGAGGTAAGGTGCGGATGCCACGCGCATATGAACCTCGGTGGCTCCCGCCTCCCGCAGAATGTGGATGGTGTGGGCACAGGTCGTACCGCGGACGATGGAGTCATCCACCAGCACCACGCGCTTCCCTTTCACGGTAGAGGAGATGGCGTTGAGCTTGATGCGCACCTTGTTCTCCCGGTCAGACTGGGTGGGCTGGATGAAGG
>JAFTUB010000007.1 GCA_017466495.1 Clostridia bacterium | reverse complement strand
GGGGAACGGTGTAGCGAACCTTTCCGTCGGTACGCAGGGCAATCTCGCAGGCAGGGGCGGAGTTCCCCCCCTGAACAAAGGCCGCGGCAGCACGGCCAGCGATCTCGGCTTCCTCGGAGACGTAGTCCACCAGGTCGTGGACATGAAGCACATTTCCGCAGGCGAAGATGCCGGGAATGGCGGTCTGACGGTTCTGATCCACCTGCGCGCCGTTGGTAATTCGGTCGAGGGGAATACCTGCGCTGCGGGTCAGCTCGTTTTCGGGGATAAGGCCGCAGGAAAGGAGCAGGGTATCGCAGGGGATGTATTGACGGGTCTCGGGGATGGGACGGCGGCGTTCATCCACCTGGGCCACCGTGACGCCTGTAACGCGCTCACGGCCGTGGATTTCCACCACGGTATGGCTGAGCATGAGGGGAATATCAAAATCGTGAAGGCATTGCTCAATGTTTCGGGCAAGGCCGCCGGAGTAGGGCATCAGCTCGCACACCGCCTTGACTTTGGCTCCCTCCATGGTCATGCGGCGGGCCATGATCAGGCCGATGTCACCCGAACCGAGGATGACCACTTCATTGCCCGGCATATAGCCGTCAATGTTGATATATTTCTGCGCCGTTCCCGCGGTAAAGATGCCGGCGGGGCGGGTGCCTGCGATGTTCAGCGCACCCTTAGGCCGCTCACGGCAGCCCATGGCCAGGATAATCGCTCCGGCCTGAACGGTGAAAATACCGTCCTCGCTGTTGATGGCGGTGACCACCCGATCGGCGGTAATATCGAGAACAGTGGTTTCCAGCTTGAAGGGAATACCGCGCTCCCGCACCTGCTTTTCGTAGCGGTAGGCATATTCGGGGCCGGTCAACTCTTCCTTGAAACGGTGCAGTCCGAAGCCGTTGTGCACGCACTGCAGGAGAATTCCCCCCAGCGCATTGCCCCGCTCCAGCAGGAGAATATTGCGCAGGCCGGCATCATATGCGGCCACAGCGGCACTCATACCAGCTGAGCCGCCGCCGATGATGACGAGATCAACCGATGTCATGTCAGATGCCTCCCTTCGTTTTTCTGTAGTTAATCACCGAGCCGCCGCCGAATTTGGTGACCTCGGTGAGATCGAGCTTCAGCTCCCGGGCCAGAATTTCCAGGACAATGGTGGAGCAGAAGCCGCCCTGACAGCGTCCCATACCGCTTCTGGTTCTGCGCTTGACGCCGTCCACATCCCGTGCACCGGGATTTTTGTGGATGGACTCCACAATCTCGCCCTCGGTGATTTGTTCACAGCGGCAGACGATGCGCCCGTAGCGGGGATCCTTGGCAATGACGGCGTTCTTTTCCTCGGGGCTCATCTCGCCGAAGGCCCGCAGGGAAGTGCGGCGGGGCTGATAATCGGCCTTCTGCGCTGCATCCATGCCGGCATTTCGGAGGAGCTCCTCCACATACTCGGCGATGGCGGGAGAAGCCGAAAGTCCTGGGCTCTCGATGCCGCCCAGAGTTACCACGCCATCCCGCTCACGGATAATGAAATCCCCCGTGTCACCAACAGCCCGCAGGCCGCAGAAGGAGGTGATTACCTGATTGAAGGGAATGTCCGCCATATTGTCCCCGGTCTTGGCCAAAATATCGGCAAAGCCCTCGGGGGTGGTGGCGCGGTTTTCCTTGTCGTCAATGTCCACGGCGGTGGGGCCGAGGAGGATATTGCCGTGGGCGGATGGAGTGATGAGAATACCCTTGCCCATTTTGGTGGGGGTGTGGAAAATCGAGCGGGTGGTGATGTTTTGGCTGCAGGCCTTGTCCAGCACCATGTACTCGCCGCGGCGGGCGTGAACGGTGAAGCCGCCGTCCCCGGTCATGTCAGCGATCTTATCGGAATAGAGTCCTGCGCTGTTGATGATGTAACGGGTCTGTACGCTGCGGCCGTCGGCAGCGGTGACGGTATAACCGCCCTCGGTCTTCCGAATATCGCAGACCTCAAAATTACACATGAGATCAGCCCCGTTGTCCATGGCGTTGCCCACCGAAGCCAGGCAGAGCTCAAAGGGGCAGATGATGGCACCGGTGGAGGCCCGCAGGGCACAGTCCAGTTCGGGATTGAGGTGAGGCTCCAGGGCGTGGAGCTCCTCTTTTTCCAGGATGCTCAGCCCCTTCACCCCGTTGCGCAAGCCCCGCTCGTAAAGGTCGCGGATGCTCTCCCGCTCGTGGGCAAAGGCCACCACCAGGGATTCGTTGCGGATGTATTTGATGTCCAGCTCCCGGGCGATGTCTTCCATCATCTCGGAGCCGCGTACATTCAGCTTTGCTTTCAGGGAGCCTTCCTTGGCATCAAACCCTGCGTGAACGATGGCACTGTTGGCGCGGGATGCACCCATGCCCACATCGTTTTCCTTTTCCAATATGCACAGCTTCAGATCCAGCCGAGCCAGTCTGCGAGCGATCATTCCCCCGACAATCCCTGCGCCAATCACTACGATATCGTACATACGTCAAACACCTTCTTTTTCTTACTGGCAAATAATCAATATTCTTGCGCTATTTATCATAACATATCAAAAATGCCTTGTCAAGGAAAAGGGGGGATTTTGTATTTGTCTATTTTGTCACAAAGATGATAAGAAAGAAAAACGCGTCTTTTCCCCCGAAAAACGGGAAAAAGACGCGTTTGTTTGTGAAAAGACAGACAAATAAAGACCTTTAATTGGTGTACTTAAAAGGCATGCATATGGTCGATCGCGGGGGCTACCCACTTGTCCCAGAAGAGCCAGTTATGGTCGCCTTCGTCTTCGGTGAAGGTGAAGTCGAAGGGCTGATCGGCCATGAAATCACGGAAGTTGAGGTTGTCGCCGAACAGCGCATCCTGACGGCCGCAGCAGGCAAACATCCGGGGCTTCGGCTTGTCGGCAGGGAAGTTCCTGATCAGCCACATCAGGTCGCTCTCGGTGTCCTTGGTGCAGGTGGCAAAGTCCTCGCCCCAGATGGCGGTGGCACAGCGTACCCAGTTGCAGCGCTGTAGTCTTGCGGGCATATCGATGCACCCCGAGAGGCTTGCGCAGGCGGCATACTGTTCGGGACGGCGCAGAGCCAGCAGGAAAGCACCGTAGCCTCCCATGGACAGACCGCAGATGGAGGTCTTTTCCCGTTTGTGGCTGAGACGGAAGACCCGGCGGGTGTAATCCACCAGCTCGTCGGCCACATAGGTGAAGTAATCCTTGCCGTATTTCATGTTGTGGTAGAAGCTGTTCTCTCCGTCGGGCATGACCACCGCAATGCCGCGGTCCTTGGCATACCGCTCAATGGCGGTATTTCTGCACCAGCCGGTGTGATCACCGTGCATACCGTGCAGAAGGTAAAGGGTGGGGATATCCTCGGTGGGCCCGTCGTCGGGCAGGATAATGTTGACGGCGGTATTATGGGACAGGGCCGCAGAGCGGAACCGTGCGGTAATCAGTGACATATGGATTTCCTCCGATCAGACTTAAATATCAATATCGGCAATGTATTCCAGAATGGGCTTGTTCTTGCCGTCGGGATCGTATGCCGTCCAGCCAATGGCCACATTTGTCTTGGGGTTGAAGTAGAGGCGCTGACCGCGCATACCGCCCTTGGTGTAGCCGCCGTTGCGGCAGAGGATGAGGGAGTACTCACGCTCCTTGGCCAGGTTGACCCACTCGGAGGAGAGGATCTGCTTGCCTTCCCACATACCCTCGTTGATATAGAGCTGACCCAGACGGGCAATGTCGATGCTGCGGATGTAAAGGCCGGTGGCACCCATGGCGTAGCCGCGGGGGCACTTGCTCCAGGCGGCCTCACGGCAGCCCAGGGGACGCAGGATTTCACGCATGAGAATGTCGTCCATGCCTTCACCCGAAACCTGAGTTACCACGCGGGAGAGCAGGTAGTAGGCGGCGTCACTGTAGCAGTATTTCTCACCGGGATCGATCTCGATCTTGGCGCTAAAGACCATGGACAGCAGATCATCGGTGGGGTAGGTGTTGATGTCCTCCACGTCGATGTCAAGATAGCCCTTGGTGGTGCCCATGCGGTGACGGAGTACATTGTCCACGGTAACTTCTTCCCATCTCTCGTCCATGTCGGCGGGGAGCTGGCCGCGGAAAATGTCGCATACCTTGTCGGAGGGCTTGAGCAGGCCGCGGTCATAGCAAAGACCGATGGCGGACATGGTGAAGGCCTTGGCAACCGAGTAGGTATCGTTGCAGGGGTTAGCGGGTCTGATCTTATAGGTGTGTACCTGACCATCCTCGATGGCAGTCAGGGAATAGAGATTCGCACCGGTGGCTAAGATTTTTTCCATCAATTGTTCGATCATGGCAGTATGTCCTTTCTGAATGGATATAATTTGCGGTTTTTTCACCTGGGTTCAGTATAGCACGGCAGGGCCGCTTTGTCAATACGCTCACCGATTCCCGTGGGCGTTATCGGATTTCCCCGGCGGCCAAACGGCGCATATTTTCGGCCAGTTCTTCGGGGGTAAGCTCTTCCCGTTCCTTGGGCTTGCGGGAAACCTCGTACATCAGAGGGCCGCTGTAATTTGCCTCTGCCAAAATGGCAAAGAGCTCGCCCCAGTTGTTGATGCCGTCGCCGGGAAGACGGTGGCGCTCGTCTACGCCGTCATAGTCCGAGATGTGCAGGGTGGCAATCTCCAGGCCGCCGGCCAGGAGATTGCGGAGAAAATCGGAGTTGGCTTCCGCGAGGGAGTGGTTGGTGTCAAAGCAAACCTTTGCCCCGGTGCCGGTCAGCAGTTCAATCATTTCGGCAGAGGTGCGGCACAGGCAGGTGCGGGGGAGATTTTCCACCGCCAAAGTCAGCCCCAGTTCGCGGCAGAGTCCACCCAGGGAAAGGATGGCATCCCGGCTCAGCTCCATCCGCTCGGCGCGATTTTCGTCGGCGATAGGCTCGGAGGAAGGGTGAAGGACAATGGTGGAGATCCCCGCCTCGGCGGCGGCACGGATCAGGGTGCGGTTGGTGTACAGGGTGACCGCCCGCAGCTCCTTGTTGGTGGTGGAAATGTCGATATTTCGGCTGAAGGGCAGGTGGAGGGACCACAGGCCGATTCCCACCTCACGGGCCATGCGCCCGATCTCGGCGGCGCGGCGGGGGAACTCCAGCTCATTCATGTATTTATCGAATTTGAAGGAGATCTCAAGGGTGTCGATTCCAACATTTTTTGCGGTCTCCATGATCTCCCGGTCAATGTGACGGAAGAAGCTGCAGGAGGAGCCGATGGGCAGGGCAGAGAGGTTGGTCATAGCATATCCTCGCTTTCGGAAAATTTTTGGGAAAAATCTCCCCTATGGGATGATTATAGCAGAAAAAAATTCCTTTTGTCAAGGGAAAGTGTCCGCGGCGGAAAAAGAATAAAGGAAAACCTGTGGAAAAACTTCTTTTTCCATCCATACTCTTGCAATTTCTGACGTAATTTGTTATAATAAACCGTAGAACGTTTCGCTGATCGAGACTTTGTGAATTCCGCTTCCCCTCTGCGGAAAAGAATGAAAATAACAGGAGGAAATCAGCTATGGAAAAGGAATTTTTGGGGAATATTGTGATTATCCCGCTGCGTGGGATGGAGGAGATGGCCGAGCAGATCATTAACTATCTGGTGGAGATCGCCGATGTCACCTCTGCACGGATCATCAACCCCGACCTTCCCCGCTTCAATACCGGTGACGCCAAGGCAGTGCTGTGCGACTCTGTCCGCGGCAAGGATGTTTATATCCTGATGGATGTGGGCAATTACGCCTGCACCTATTCCATGCACGGGATCACCAACCATATGTCCCCCGATGAGCATTACCAGGATCTGATCCGCGTAATCTCCGCCATCGGCGGCAAGGCCGCCCGTATCAATGTGATCTCTCCCATGCTCTATGCCGCACGTCAGGACAGACGTATTCTGCGTGAGTCGCTGGACTGCGCTGTGGCATTGCAGAACCTCTACAGCATCGGCGTGGAGAACATCATGGCCTTTGACGTGCATGATGACCGCGTGTCCAATGCCGTTCCTTTCATGGGCTTTGACAAGCTGATGCCCACCTATCAGACCATCAAGGCCATCTGCCGCGACTTCCCCGATGTGACCTTTGACGAGGAAAATATGGTCATGATCAGCCCCGACTTCGGCGGCATGGGACGGAACTATATCTATTCCAATGAGCTGGGCCTTGACCTGGGTGTCTTCTATAAGCGCAGAAGCATGACCGATTTTGTAGACGGTCACTATGCGGTGCAGGTGCACAAGTACATCGGTCCCGATGTACGGGGCAAGGACGTGCTGATTGTGGATGACATCATCGCTTCCGGTGATACCATTCTTGATGTGGTGATCAAGATCAAGGAAATGGGTGCCCGCAGAGTGTTTGTGGCCGCCACCTTCGGTCTGTTCACGGCAGGTACCGGGAAGTTTGACAGAGCGTATGAGAAGGGTGAGCTGGATGCCATCTTTGTGACCAACGCCAGCTACCGCGGTGACGAGGTCATTGCCGCGCCCTGGTACAGAGAGGTCAATATCGTGAAATATACCGCGTATTACATCCATAGCGTTAACTCGGGCTGCTCCATCGCCCAGCTGCTGGATCCCCATCAGCGTATCCACGACCTGGTACACAAGGAAAAGCTCAAGAACAAGAATAGCTGATCGACTGAGTTCAATCGGCTGATCACAGGGAGGATTTATGCAGACAGTTGTGGTAACCGACGGGAAATACCGCGCATCGGTTGCGGCGGTGCGGACTCTAGGCCGTGCCGGTCTGCGGGTGGCGGTGACCCAAACCCGGGAGGACACCCGGGGAGAGCCGCCTGTGTTCACCTCTCGTTATGCGGCAGAAACCCATTGGCTGGAGGGATCGGTGACGGATGCCGATTACGCCGACCGCCTGCTTGCTTTGCTCCGGCAGTATGACCGCCCGGTGCTCTTCTGCGTGGGGGCCGCAACGCTGGGGGCTGTTTCCGGCCGTCGGGCAGATTTTGCCCGGGTCTGCGATTTTCTCATTGTCGAGCCCGCGGTGTTGGATCGCCTCAACGACAAGGCAGAGGTGTGGAGCCGATGCCGCGCTTTGGGGATCCCTGTTCCCGAGCAGTATGAGGGAGAGCCCGACCGATATCCTGTGGTGATCAAACCCCATTGCGGAGAGAAGCTGGGGCTGACCGCGGCTCACCGCTATGCGGTTGCCGGGAATTCCGCCGAATATGCGTCCTGTATGGCGCAGATGCGGCAGTACGACCCCGATCCCCTGGTGCAGGAAAAGCTTGAGGGAGAGGGCGTTGGTGTCAGCCTGCTTTTGGATGGGGACAGCAAGCTTGTCAGTGCCATCTGCCATCGGCGTATACGGGAGTATCCCATCTCCGGCGGTCCTTCTACCTGCTGTGAGAGCTTTTACGACGAAGAGATGATCGGGACGGCCTTCCGCCTTTTGGCAGACTTTGGCTTTGTTGGCGTGGCCATGGTGGAATTCAAGGCCGGGCGCGTGCTGGAGGTCAATCCACGGATTTGGGGGAGCTTTCCCCTCACCGCCTGCACAGATAGCCCCTTCGCCCTCAACTACGTGCGTGCCGCGGCGGGGGAGCGTGTGGATTACACCCCCTGCGATTACCGCACGGGGGTGCGGATGCGCTTTCTGCTCAACGATACGTTAGCCACGTTTGCTTACTTGGGGCATGGTCGGTTCCGAGCCTTCGGCGAGGGCGTGTGCGATATTTTCCGCGCCAAAGAAGCCCTGACCGATCGTGAGGATCCCGCGCCCATGCGAAAATATCTGCGCCAAAATTTGTTCGGAAAATAATGCCCCGGCGGCAGGAAAGGAAGGCTTGTACACAAGCCGGGTCGGAAGATGAAACTCAGATTGGATCTGCATATCCACTCGGCCGCGTCGGCCGACGGGCGGATGAGCCCGGATGAAATCCTGCGCCGCTGTCGGGAAGAGGGCCTGCAGGGGGGCGCCGTATGTGACCACGACCGGGTGATGGAAGAACGGACGGATGCCGATTTCCTCTGGATTCCCGGGGTGGAGGTTTCTACCGAGTACGGCCACCTGCTGGGTCTTTTTGTCACCGCGCCCATCCCTGCCGGGAATTTTGCCGCAGCGGTGGAGGCTATCCATGCCGCAGGCGGGATCGCTGTGCTGGCGCACCCCTTTGCCCGCCAACGGGACGGGGACGTGCTGCTTCCCATCCTGTCCATGCTGGACGGAATCGAGGTTTACAACAGCCGCGCCATGCGGAAAAATCCTCGCGCCAATGCCATGGCGGAGGAATTTGCCGCCGCCCACGGCCTGCGCCGATTTGCCGGCAGTGATGCGCACCTTGCACAGGAGGTCGGGCGGGCATATGTGACTCTTGAGGTGGAAGAACTGTCTGCCGAAGGGGTAAAAACGGCTCTGTTGACAGGCAAAGTGGAGATTACGGGGCGGCGAAGCCCCGCACGTTATACGGCCATGAGCCAGCTGACCCGCCGCAGACGGCAGGGGGCATCCCCTCTGTCCTATGCCAAATGGGGGCTGTTTGCCCT